>CAZDJQ010000001.1:0-30184 GCA_964505765.1 uncultured Gammaproteobacteria bacterium
TTGATAACTATTTTAGTTTTAGGTTCAGGCGTTGGGGCCTACTTTTATCTTCAATCCGATTTATCAACCACCCCGCCTCGGCCAGAAATCACCCAACCGCCGAGATTAACCTCTCCCCCCACTCAAACGCCGCCGCCGACACCGACAATTCCCGATGACTGGGAAATTTATACTTCACAAGAATATAATTTTCAAATCGGTCATCCTCCCGAGATTGAAATCGACGTTAATCCTCAAGAAGGGGTAAGACTATTATTAATGGGTCCAACCCAAGGGCCGGCAACTGAATTATCCGACGGCATTCTGCTGATGATTGTTTCCGGGGCATATGACCAAGATTCTTTTCTTACCTTTGTCGAATCCAGAACTGAACAATTAGGCCAAGATCAGATTTCAGCAATCACCAGTGCCGTTGAACCAACGGAAATCTCCAGTCTTTCCGGATATTCTTTTGAGGTCACCAGCCTGGGAACAAGCACCTACTATTATTTAGATCGAGGGGACGGAAAATATCTAAGAATTATTGAGTATGTTCAAGACCCGACCGACCAAGGGTTTCAGCAAATTGTTGACCAAATATACTCAAGTTTAACCCTTATCTAATCTTTTTAAATAAACCTTAACTGCTGGCGGAGGAATAACGTTTTAACGACCAATACCAGAATTTCAATGCTAAAAAAGCTAAAACTCCACTTACTCCAACGCTGACAACAACCGTTCTCCAGCTTAATAATCCCAAAAAGGCTTTAGCCGGAAAAGTAATTAATAGCACAACAGGAAAGACAAAAGTTAAAATATGCTGAATTGCTCGGTTGTAGATATCTGTCGGAAATCTGGCCATTTCGGTTAAATCCCGATAAACCCAAATTAAATGGTCTATCTCTGTAGTTAAAATCCCAACGGCGCAAACCGCTAAATGAAAAGCAAATCCAATAACAATGCTGGATGCAAAAAGCAGCAAAAACATAATTAAAAAACTAAGGTTTGACCATAAACCCCGAACCGCGACATAATAAATAATAAATCCGGATAATGGGATAAGGGTAATAAAATCCATTACATCCATGTGGCCTAATAACGGCCGAAAAAACGAAGGCAGTGGTTTAACTAATTCCAAATCATAATCTCCGCTGACCACCAGAAAACGAAAATGATAAACTCCCCGGAATAAAAATTGAATAGTGACGTCAACTAGATTAAAAATTAAAAAGAAGAAAATAACTTCTGTTTGACTGTAACCGGCTAATTCTTGTGTTCCGGCTAATACCGAGAAAATAAATACGTAATAAAACCCAAACCGGGCAATCTTGCCGATAATAAACAAAATTGCCGCTTGAGGCTGATTCCAATCCGGCAAAATAGCCATTTTGGCCATATACCGCCAGATTCTAAAATAGTATTTTATCCGCTTAACCGCCATAAGCTGTGTATTGTTTTAATCCCTTTTGCCACAATTTTCTTGTGGCTAGATAAATAACAACTAACCATAAAACCAAAAGTAAAATTATTCTGCCAGCTCCAACTAAACTTACCTGCTCCAAATAAATTGTTAAAGGAAAATAAATTAAATAAGGAAACGGGGTTAATTGAATTAAATCAAAAACAAAATTAGGCAGAACATCCAAAGGGAAAAAGCTTCCGCTTAAAAACTGCAGGAATATCATGCCAAATAACCACCTCGGCGCCCAAACATTATCGACCCAAAAAGCAAGAATTGACAACATATAATCAAGAAAAAAATATAACGGCAGCGACAACAGACAGCTGATAATAAACAACAAAAAGTAAATAATGTTTTTAGGAACATAAAAAGATAGATTCAGCAGCTTAATAATAAAGAAAACTTCAACTATGACTAAAATTAAATTAAGCAGCTTAGAAGCTAAGTCCCGGATAAACCAGATCTTAATCACGTCCCAGGGCCGAAGTAAAAATTTATTTACTAATTCTCCGGTTTGTATCATTCCGGCCAGATCTGCCACTCTGCCCCCAAAAATCACTGCTCTTAATATCGCAATCCCGACAATATAAGTCAACATTTGAGCCTCGGTATAACCAAAAACATTATCCTTAACTCCGTAAACCGCCTGCCAAAAAAAGATTAAGGTTAAAAAGGAAACAATACTTCTAAACCGCCATAAAAAAAAATTCACCCGGTAAACAAAATATTCAATCAAACTCAACCGGAAAACATACCAATACTTAAGCATAATTTTTCAAAGTAAACAATTCGCGGATAATACTTTCAATAGAAGGGGATTCCACGTTTAAATCTTCTATTTTGATTTTTTCCAATATTTCCGATGCTTTTGAAGGCGCCAGATCTTTTGGCACTTTAAAAACAACTTTTGGGAAAGAAAACTTTTCAACCGACGCAATTTTCTCTAGTTTTTTCACACCGATATCTTCTTTTAAAGTAATACTAATAAATTTATAATCTGCATATTTTTGAGTTACATTGCCCAGCTTCCCATCAAAAGCAATTTTACCCTTGTCAATAATTATTACCCGGCTAGCTAGCTCTTTGACATCTTCCATATAATGAGAGGTCAAAACAACAGTTGCTTTTTTCTGCCGATTATACATTTTTACAAAATCCCGGATTTTCTTTTGCATCACTACATCTAATCCTATTGTCGGCTCATCAAGGAACAACACTTCCGGTTGATGAAGTAAGGCGGCAATCAGTTCACATTTCATTCTTTGCCCAAGAGACAACTTTCTGGTTTGTTTATAAATAATATCTTCAGCTTCTAGCAAACTTACCAGCTCATTTAGGGATTTTTCATACTTCTCATTGGGAATCTGATAAACAGCCTTGTTTAGAAGAAAAGTCTCAATTGGTGGTAAATCCCACCACAACTGATTTTTCTGCCCCATGACAAAGGCAATATTTTTTAAAAACTCCGGCTTTCTCTGCCAAGGTTGATATCCCAAAACTGAAAGATCGCCCTGATCAGGATAAAGCAAACCAGATAAACATTTGAGGGTGGTGGTTTTACCGGCGCCATTTGGACCGATAAAGCCTAAAAGCTCTCCTTTTTCAATAGAAAAAGAAATATTATCTACTGCTTTAACAATTTCAAAATCTCGTTTAATTAAAGATTTTAATGAACCGATTAAGCCCGGTTCTTTTTGGTAAACCTGATAATATTTCTTTAATTTTGAAACCTTAACGACACTCATTTTTATAAATTACGCCAAAAGCCCCGACTTTTAATAAGCCGGAAGCCTTTGGTTTTCTACGCACACTTAATTATTATTCAACTGCTTCTTTAAGCTGTGTGCCTGGTCTAAATCGCGGCATTCTGCGGGGTGGAATCTTTTGTTTCTCTCCACCACCAATCGGTTTTACCATTTTAGACTTGAACAATTTGGTGAAAAATACACCAAAACCAGACAATTTAACCTTTTCTCCTCGTGTTAACGCTTTTGTTATCTCGTCTAAAAATGTATCAATAAACTCTTTTGAAGCTTTTTTAGTCAATTGGGTCTTTTGAGCCATTAGGTCTACTAAATCACTTTTGGTGACAGACATTTTTTTAATCCACCTCCTTTGCTTTTCATCAATCTATAACTAAGTTCATTTTAGCGATATTATCGGGACTTGTCAACCGGCGCTTTAGCCTTAGCCTTAGTTTCTCTAATCGCAGTTACTCGGATTTGACCGGCCCATTTTGCTTCATCATCCAGCTTTTCTGCCATTCTTTGAACCATTATCGTCAGTTCGTCATCTGAAACTTTTGAGGGCTCGACAATAACTCTTACTTCACGTCCGGCTTGATAAGCAGCGACATCTTTCACGCCCTCAAAAGAATTTACTATTTCCTCAATATTCTCCATCCGCTCTAAATATTTTTCATGAGCTTCATAACGTGCTCCCGGTCGAGAACCGGAGGCCGCATCGGCAATCCAGACAATAACTGATTCCCGGCTTGAAAAAGGCTTATCCTCATGATGCTCGGCCACCACTGCAATAACCTGATCAGGAATCTGATATTGTTTCAGCAGGTCGACTCCCAGCTCAACATGGCTTCCCTCCTTACCGGTAACTACCTTGCCGATATCATGAAGTAGACAGCCCAAACGGACCACTTTTACGTCCGCCTTCAATTCTTGAGCAACTTGAACCCCAATTTTCGCCTCTTCAATAGTGTGCTGGGCAAGATTTTGCCCGTGAGAGAAACGGTATTTGAACTTTCCAACCATCTTTACTAACTCAATCGGCAGATGATAAACCCCAACCGCCTGGCAAATTTTCTTCCCTTCTTCAATTAATTTCTTGTCCATCTGCTTTTTTGTTTGGTCAACAATTTCCTCAATTCTCGACGGCTGAATTCGGCCGTCTTTTATAAGTTTTTTCAGGGCGACTTTAGCAATTTCCCTTCTTATCGGCTCAAATGAAGATAGTCTCACCACATTGGTTTCATCGAGTTCCAGATCTACTCCGGTCGCCCGTTCAAAGGCGCGGATATTTCTCCCCTCTCTGCCGATAATTCTTCCCTTAACCTCTTCATCTTTGAGTTTTATTGTTGAAACCGTATATTCTGCTACCCAATCAACCACTCCATGACGAATCGACTCCAGTAAAATCTCTTGCGCCAGTTCTTCCTCTTCAGCTTTAATCGCCTCTCTGGTTTCACTAATTTTCCTCGCCGTCCACTTGGTCAGTCTTTTTTCAGTTTTCTTTTTTAATTCTTTTCGCGCCTCCTGCTTGCTTAAAGAAGCAATCTCTTCTAATTTATTTTCCTGTTTACGTTCCAGCTCTTCGAGTTTTTTTTCTTTGGATTTTAATCTGTTTTCCAGTTTATCCAACCGCGCTTCTTTTTCACGCAAAAACTTTTCGTGCTCGTCCAAAGAATCCCGTTGCTGGTCAATCTTGGACTCCCTCTCCTCCAATTGTTTTATCAATCGGGAAATCTTCTCCTCTTCCACTTGACTTTCCTTTTTAGGCTGACGTTTTTCTTTTTCTTTTTTAACCTCTTTAACTGGTTCGGGTTGTCTTTTAAACCCGTCAAATAATTTCCTGAACATTAAAAACCTCCTTTGAATAATAAATTTATATCAATAAGAACCACTCTTTATATTTTATCAAATTGAAGCTGAAATTTAAGGTTAGTCTGAAGCCCCCACGGTTTGCCAGATTTCTTTTCTTATTTTCTTGGCAATTTTAGGATTTTTTTTCAAAAATTCTTGTGTTGCTTCTTTTCCCTGCCCCATTGTTTCATCTTCATACTTATAATATGCGCCGCTCTGATCTATAACTCCGTATTGTAACCCGGCACTCAACAAACTCCCTATTTCAGGGATCCCAACCGAGTTCATAATTTGAAATTCAGCTTCTTTAAAAGGCGGCGCAACTTTATTTTTTACAATCTTTGCTCGATGATTAGAGCCAATAACTACTCCGTTGTCATCTTTAATCGCTTTTCTCCTCCGGACATCAATTCTGACTGATGAGTAAAACTTCAGCGCCATTCCGCCGGAAGTTGTCTCCGGGTTGCCGAAAAAGACCCCGATTTTATGTCTAATTTGATTAGTAAATATAACTGCTGTCTTGGTTTTTGACACTGCTCCGGTTAACTTTCTCAAAGCCTGGGACATTAATCTTGCCTGAACCCCGACTTGAGCGTCGCCCATATCACCTTCAATTTCGGATTTGGGAACCAAAGCCGCCACTGAATCCACCACCACTAAATCCACTCCGCCGGATCTGACTAATTTCTCGACAATCTCCAAAGCTTGCTCCCCGGTATCGGGCTGAGAAATTAATAACTCGTCCAAATTAACCCCGATTGTTTCCGCTCTCTTCGGGTCGACTCCGTGCTCAGCGTCAACAAAAGCCGCGACGCCGCCTTCTTTTTGTGCTTCGGCAATAATATGAAGCGCTAAAGTTGTTTTTCCCGACGCTTCCGGACCGTAAATTTCAATAATTCTTCCTTTCGGCACCCCGCCGATTCCCAAAGCAATATCAATCGGCAGACAACCGGTGGAAATTGAAGGAACATCTAATTTCTTTTTCCGATCGCCCATTTTCATAATCGACCCGCTGCCGTATTCTTTTTCAATCTGATCCATCGCTGTCTTTACCGCTTCTTGCTTCTGTTTTTTATTTTCTTTTTTTGATTTTTTCTTCTTTGCCACAATTAACTCTGTTAAAAATTAAATTTATAATCTAATTATTTTTACCACAAAGTCACCAATAAAACAACTTTGGTCGGGGCAGCCGGACTTGAACCGGCGACCTCACGCACCCCATGCGTGCGCGCTTGCCAACTGCGCCATGCCCCGTTTAATAATTATTAATTTATTGTTTATTTATTATCCTCAATCACTTGTTTATATTCTTCTTTTGATCTGACCCCAATTAATCTCTCTACCGGTTCTCCGTCTTTAAAAAGAATAATCGTCGGAATACTTTGAACCTGATATTTCTTTGCTATTTCCTGATTTTCATCCACATTTAATTTAGCGATTTTAGCTTTTTCAACTTCGCCGGCCAATTCTTTTATAACCGGGCTTAGTACTTGACACGGGCCACACCAAGCCGCCCAAAAGTCAACTAATACCAGTTTATCTGAATTAAGAACCTCCTGTTCAAAATTATCACTGCTTAACTGCAACATCACTCAGTCACCTCCTTTTGACCATTTTCCATATTTATCTTCAATAATTTCTTTTTCTCGCTGGATTCTTTCGTGTTTTTCCTGCAATTTACTTGGTATCTCTTTCCCTTGTTTGATTAAGTAATCATAAATTGCTTCTGCTAAGGCATCAGCCGCCAGTAGTGAGCAGTGAACCTTAACCGGAGGCAATTCTCCTAAAGACTTATTTACCTTGTCTTTATTAATCTCTAAAGCTTCCTCAACTGTTTTGCCCTTCGCTAGTTCGGTGATAATACTGCTGGTGGCAATTGCCGCCGCACAGCCAAAAGTCTTAAACTTTATTTCTTCTATAACTTCCCGGCTTTGGTTATCTGTTGCTAACTTAATATAAAGCCACATCACGTCGCCGCAAATCACATTACCGACTTTACCGATTCCGTCCGGGTTTTCAATTTCTCCGTAATTTCTTGGATTTTGAAAATGTTCTAAAACTTTTTGTTTATACATCATTTGAATGGCGACACCTTTCTCAGCTGCTCAATGACTTCCGGCAGAACTTTTAATAAATAATCTATCTCCTCTGCTGATGTCTGTCTGCCCAAACTTATTCTTAATGAACCGTGGGCTAATTCCGGTTCCAATCCCATTGCAATTAAAACATGGCTCGGTTCCAGATTAGGCGATGAACAGGCCGATCCGGTTGAAGCGTAAATCCGATGTTGGTCTAATTTTAATACAATTGATTCTCCCTCGACAAACTTAAAACTGAAATTAGCCAGGTTGTATAAACTATTTTCTCTTGAACTATTTAGTTGAACATTTGGGATTTTGTCTAAAACACCGGTTATTAATTTGTTTTTTAATTCCCCGATTTCTTTTTGCTCCCGCTCTCTTTTCTGTTTAGCAATTTCCATTGCTTTTCTAAACCCAACAATGGCCGCCAGGTTGATGGTTGACGACCGTTTGCCGAACTCATGGCCGCCGCCGTGCAGCAAAGGAACAAGACCAATTCCTCGGCGGCAATACAGCAAACCTGCTCCTTTCGGCCCGTATAGTTTATGAGAAGAAGCAGTCAATAAATCAAGGTTTAACTGGTCAACATCAATTTTATATTTACCAAAGGTTTGGGCGGCGTCAGTATGAAATAACACCTGGTTCTGACGGCAGATTCCCCCTATTTCTTTTATCGGCTGAAAAGAGCCTACTTCATTGTTCGCATGCATGACAGAAACTAGAAAAGTATCTTTTCTAATTGCTTTTTCTATATCGTCAGGATCAACGCGGCCGTTTTTATCAACTCCGACAACGGTTAAATCAAAGCCTCGCTTATCCAGCCATTTCGCCGCATTTAAAACACAATCATGCTCCACCGCTGAGATAATTAAATGTTTTTTTTCTTTTTGTGCCCAAGCTAAGCCTTTAAGGACCAAATTATTGCTTTCTGTCGCCGAACTGGTAAAAATTACTTCTCTCGGCTTAGCCTTAATTCCCGCCGCTATTACCTCCCGACTACGCTCTAATGCTTTCCTCGCCTCTCCTCCCAATGAGTGAATTGAGGCGGTATTGGCAAACTTTTCAGTTGAATATCTTTGAATTATTTCTGCAACCTCTGGCTCAACCGGAGTAGTTGCCGCATAATCAAAATAAACCTGTTTATTTTTAGACATGATTCTATTATACTATTGTTAGAAATTTTATAAAGTAATAATCAAGTAATAAATGGCTAATTGTCCCAATAAACATGAAAATATATCAGAATGCAGCTGCACTTATTCCGGCTGTCCGAGAAAAGGAATTTGCTGTGAATGTCTTAAATATCACCTATCGCGCCATGAATTACCGGCTTGTTGTTTTTCAAAACAAGCGGAAAAGTCTTATGATCGTTCATTTAAAAAATTTATTGCCGATCAAAAATAAATGTTGAAGGGCGTTTTAAGAAAAGTTTTGGGCCATGAATACAAAACACTTAACAAGATTGAAGTCGATCGAAAGGCTTTATTAAATAACTTTAATTTTTTCCAAACCAGAAATCCTCAAGCTGAAATTTGCCCGGTTTTAAAAAGCAATGCCTACGGTCACGGACTAAAGCTTGTCGCTAAATTCATTGACCAAAAGCTTAATCCCGAATTTATTATTGTTGATAGTCTTTATGAAGCTTATGAATTAAATAAAGAAAATATTAAAACCCCGATTTTAATTATCGGCTACACCCGACCGGAAAATTTCAAAACTAATAAAAAGCTGGATTTCAGCTTCCCTGTTTATGACGAACCGACAATTGCCGCCTTAGCAAAATATCAACCTGAAGCCAAAGTCCACTTAAAAATTGATACCGGGATGAACCGATTGGGTCTTCTGCCTTCTCAAATAGATGAATTTATTAAAATATTAAAACAATATCCCCGTTTGAATGTAACCGGAATTTATTCCCACTTGTCACAAACAAATAATCCTCAAAAACTCAATTTTACTAAAAACCAAATTAGGGTTTTTAAAAAAATAATCGCTCAATTTGAATCGGCCGGTTTTAATTTTAAATGGAAGCATATATCTGCTACCGGCGGTTCACAGATTATTTCCGATAAGCAGTTTAATTTAATTCGAATCGGACTGGGTTTTTACGGCATCTCCCCCTTTCCCAAAAAGACGGAAGAAAACCAACAATTAGAAAAGAATCTACAACCGGCGCTAAGATTTATTACCCATCTGGCTCAAATCAAAACAATATCAAAAGGAGCAGAAATCAGTTACGGCGGCAGCTATGTTGCTGAACAAAATATGCTCATCGGCATCCTGCCGGTCGGTTATTACGACGGGGTTGATCAAAGGTTATCAAACAAAGGGGTGGTAAAAATTAATGGTAAAAACTGTCCGATCCTCGGCCGGGTCTGCATGAATTTAACTATTATTGATTTAGCCAAGGTTGAAAATCCAAAATTAAATCAGCAAGTGGTTGTTTTTGACGACCAAACCCAGGCTGAAAACAGTATTAAAAACTCCGCCCAAATCGCCGATTCCATTCCCTACACTTTGCTGGTAAATTTAGCTCCCAGCACCAGAAGAGTATTAATTTAACGTTTCGGAGATTGCTTCTTCGCTCTCGCTCGTCCGCCCTGGCCGGGTTTCCGTCTCTCCCTGACTCGCGAATCAACTGTCAATAATCCCGCTTCTTTTAGCGGCTCTCGGTATTTTTCGCTGTCTGCTTTTTCCATCGCTCGGGCGATCGCCAGCTTAACTGCTTCTAATTGGCTTTTCTTACCGCTTCCTTTAACTCTAATTGTGGCGTGATATTTCCCTGTCGTATCGGTTAGTTCAAATGGTCGGCTGTAATAGTATTCATTAATCTCCCCGGGGAAATAATCACTAATCGGCACTCCGTTGACTTCCATTTTCCCCTTGCCTTTATAAAGATGGACAACTGCGGTTGCATTCTTTCGCCGTCCGACCGCATAATAATATTTCTTCTTTTTTGCCATAATTAATCCCCCTTAAATTTATCCTGGTACGGATGTTTTTCTTCAACAAAAATTTTAAGCCTTTTTAATCTTTTTTTTCTCAACTTATTTTTAGGAAGCATATTTTTAACAGCCAGATAAATTGGCCGCTCCGGGGTTTTTTCTAAAATTTCCTTTAAAGTGGTTTCTTTTAATCCCCCCATATACCCGGTATGGTGTCGGTATTTCTTTCTTTTCATTTTTCTCCCGGTGACAATAAATTTATCGGCATTAGTTATCACTACGTAGTCGCCGGCATCCAGGTGAGGAGCATAATTAACTTTGTGCTTCCCAATCAAATACTTGGCAACTTCAGATGCCAATCGGCCCAGCACTTTCCCTTGAGCATCGATCAAGTGCCAATCACGATTTATTTCTTCTTTTTTCGGTTGATAAGTTTTCTGCATTTTATTTTTCCACCGCTTCTAAACGAACAACTAACGCGCCGTCCCCGCGTCTTTTTTTGACTTTAACTATTCGGGTGTAGCCCCCCGGCCGGTCTTTAAACTTCGGCCCAAACTCCTCCACTATCCTATTAACAAAGTCCTTATCGTTGAAATAACGATTCAGCCGGCGGCGGTCATTCAAACCGGCCTGCTTAGTCTGATTAATCATTTTCTCAACTAGCGGCTGGACTGCCTTGGCTTTTGCCATCGTGGTTTCAATTTTCCCATTATTATCAAAAAAGCCTCGGGCTAAGTTTTTTAACAAAGCCCGGCGGTGAGCCTTATCCCGACCTAATTTTTTTCCGGATTTACGGTGTCTCATGAAAAATCTATATCGTAATCTTTAAGCACATCCTTTAACAGCTCAATCGACTTTTTCCCGACATTCCGAACCCGTCGAACCTCTTCCGGATCCGCTTCTGCCAAATCGGAAAGTTTTTTATAGCCGCTTTTTTTCAGGGCATTAGACAGCCTAAGAGGAATTTCGTCTAATTCCTCAATCATCAAATCGAAGTGATGATTTTCCTTTTCCGGCTTTTTTTTCTCTTCCTTTTCTTCCGGTTCGACAATTTGGTCAAAGGCTTTAACCAAAGTGTTTGCCGCCATTTTTACGGCTTCATCCGGGCTAAGGGAACCGTCGGTTTCCAATTCCAAAGTCAATTTATCTAAATCCGCCCGTTTACCTTTTCGAGTCGGCTCAACATTGTAATTAACTTTTAGCACCGGGGTGAAAACCGAATCCACTCCGATCACTCCCACTTTTGAACTCTCGTGTTCCTCAGCTCGTCCATAGCCGACGCCGGGTTCAACTTCCAGCTCCATTTCTAAACGGGCTTTTTTGGAAGTTAGATGGGCCAGAACAAGATCAGGATTAGCTACTTCTACTCCAGCCTGAGGGTTTATATCCCCGGCGGTAACTTCTCCTTTTCCTTTCTTTACTAATTTTAAACTAACCGCTTCTTTGTTTTCATTTTTAAAGCGGACTTTTTTAACCTTTAAAATAATCTCCACCACATCTTCTTTTACCCCTTCCAAAGATGTAAATTCGTGCGGAGCTCCCTTAATCTTTACTTTGGTAACCGCCGTTCCCGGCAGCGCTCCCAATAACGTTCTTCTCAAACTGTGGCCGATGGTGTGGCCAAAGCCTGTTGGCAACGGGGACATTTCAAATTTAGCCCAATTCCCTTTTTTCTCCTTCTTCTCGATCGAAAAAAGCATATTTTCCTGAGACATAAAAACCTCCTTATAATTTTTAACGAGAATAAAACTCAACTACTAACGATTCTTCTACACCGGAAATCATTTCATCTCTTTTTGGTAATCTTTCTACTTTCCCCAGCCAACCTTTCCGCATTAACCAGGCCGGAACTTCCTTGTTATTTTCCTTCCATTCTTGAAGATAAGTAATTTTTCGGCTTTTTTCTTTTAAACTGATTTCGTCTCCAATTTCCACTTGATATGAAGGAAAGGTAACTTTTTCTCCATTAACTAAAACATGTCCATGGCCGATAAGCTGTCGAGCTGATGCCCGGGAAGGAGCAAATCCCAAACGATTCACAACATTATCCAAACGTCTTTCCAAAAAAACCAAAAGCAGTTCGGCCGTATTCCCTTTTTCCTCTTCAGCTTTTTCAAAATACTTTTTAAATTGATGTTCGGAAATCCCAAAAATTCTTTTAATTTTTTGTTTTTCTCTTAACTGCTTGGCATATTCTGACGGCCGAACTCCGCTTCGGAGACCGTGGTCTCCCGGGGGAACTCCGCCCTTTTTATCAATTGGACAATTAGGCGAAAAACAACGCGCTCCTTTTAAAAACAGTTTTTGCCGCTCCCGCCTGCATAACCGGCATTTTCTATCTAATTTTACCATTTTTATACTCTCCGCTCCTTGGGCCGCCTTGGTCCATTATGTGGGATCGGCGTTATATCGGAAACCATGTTGAGATTGACTCCTCGCAGTCCTCGCAAAACCCGCAAAGCTGCATCTCGGCCTGAACCCGGACCCTTTAAATAAACTTCTAGTTCTCGAATTTCTAAATTGTTTAATTTCTCTACTGCTTCCTTTAAGGTTGTTGTCGCCGCAAACGGGGTTGACTTTCTAGTTCCTTTAAACCCCATTGAACCGGAAGAAACCCAATCCAATACATTCCCTTGCTCATCAGTAATGGTAACAATCGTATTGTTAAAAGTTGCATTAACGTAGAACTTTCCTTTGGTTGTTCTGGTTTTATTTTTTGCCATCATTTACTCCTTGTCAACCTCTTGCTGGCGTTCCTCTAATTGTGACCAATCTTTCTTGCGTAAAGCTCCGACTGTTTTTCTCGGTCCCTTTCGGGTTCTAGCATTAGTTTGGGTTTGCTGACCCCGAACCGGCAGCCCCAATTTATGCCGGCGGCCGCGATAGGAATTAATTTTTTTTAATCGAGCAATATTCTTTCTAACATCCTCTCTTAATTCCCCTTCGACATCAAATTCCTGAAGAACTTCATTCAACCGGGAAATTTCGCTGTTCTCCAGCTCTTTGACTCTTCTTGTTCCGTCAACATTCGCCATCTTTAAAAGATCATTCACATTAGACCGCCCGATTCCATAAATCTTAGTTAAAGCGATTTTCACTCTTTCTTCATCTGGGATATTAACTCCGATAATTCTCATTTTATTTATCCTTGTCTCTGCTTGTGCTTTGGGTTCTCACAAATAACATATACCCGCCCCCGACGGCGGACAATTTTACATTTTGGACATCGTTTTTTTACACTGGAACTTACTTTCATTGTTATTTAAATTAATCACATTCTATAAGTAATTCTGCCTCTTTTTTCGTCATACGGACTTAATTCGACTTTAACTTCATCACCGGGGACAACCCGAATGTAATACATTCTCATCTTCCCTGATAAAGTCGCCAGCACCTTTCTTCCATCTTCCAACTCAACCCTGAACATTGTATTCGGCAGTGCTTCTAAAACCGTTCCTTTTACTTCTTCTTTTTCTTTTTTCATAAAAAACCAAGTTTATCTTGGCAATGACATTTAATTACCCCTATTACCTCCCTGTTGAGAGAATAAATAGGGGGTGACTATTTGGCTGCCTTTTTTATCTACCAAAACAGTTTGTTCAAATAGTGCTGATATTTTACCATCTGGAGTATTAATTGTCCAGCCGTCGTTATCTGTTTTTATACCTGATTTTCCCTGAGTATAAATCACTTCAATAGCCAAACCCTGCCCCGCTTTTATTTTTGGGGTTTGTTCAATCGGACTATTTAATATTCCCGGTATATTCGGGGCTTGATGCAGGTTTTTGCCGATTCCGTGCCCGGTTAACTCTTGAATTACCGTATATCCCGCTTGTTCAATTGTTGTTTGAATCTTGTGGGAAATATGACCAACCCGATTCCCCGGTTTAACAACAGAAATAGCGTTTTTCAGCGCTTGCTTCCCGACATCTAAAAACTTTATTTTTTCTCTATTTGCTTTTGACTTTTGACTGATGACTAATTTTGTATACGCCATATCTGAATGCCGACCTTTATAAATTAAACCCAGATCCAAACTGACAATATCGCCTGGTTTAATTTTATAATCATTAGGAACTCCGTGGACAATCCCCTGATTAATGTTCAGGCAAGTCGCCCAGTCATAGCCCGGCACCTGGGCAAATGCCGGCACTGATTTTTCCTTTTTGATTAACTGCCTAGCTAATGCTTCTAGATCGCTCAATTTTTGGCCGATTTTTATTTCTGGATAAAGCTGGGCAAATATTTTGGCTAATTTTTGGCCGGAGGTAATAAAATTCTGGTTCACATCAACTGTTTATTAATTTCTCTAACAATATCTTTAAAAATCGGTTCGATCGGCCGCTCACCGTCAACATTAAATAGCAGTCCCTTGTTCCGATAATATTCTAAAATCGGGTCAATGGTATTATGGTAAGCCGCTAATCGAGATTTGATTGCTTCCATGTTTTCATCTTTGCGTTTTTGGTCATAAAAACTTTCCCCTTTTTCCCAAGCTGCTTTTCGTCTTGCCATAATCACTTCATCAGCCACCTCAAGGTGAATAACCAAGTCGATATCTTGATTAAACTCCGCCAGTAAATTGTCCAACGCAGGCGGTTGATCCGGTAATCTGGGAAATCCATCTGAAATAAAGTTCTCAAAATTATTTTCTGTTAGTTTTTGCCTCAGTAACTTTAAGGTTATTTTAGTTGGAACCCACTTTCCTTGTTTAACATACTTATTCGCTTTTCTGCCTATTTCACTGCCGGCCCTAATCTCCTGTCTAAATAGTTCGCCCATTGAAATATGCTCCAATTCATACTTTTGGGCAATTTTTTTTGCCTGTGTCCCTTTTCCGCTTCCAGATGGACCAATTATAACCAGTTCTAAACTTTTAGAATGTTTCATATTCATAAGTCTGCACTAAATTTTCAATACTTCTGGTGACTTCCAAAATAACCGAAATTACAATTAAAACTCCGGTTCCTCCCAAACTAAGAGTTTCGATATTAGTAAAACCCTGAATCACACTGGGCAGAACTGCAATTACCCCTAAAAAGACCGCTCCGATCGCCGTTACCCGGTATAAATACCAGCTTAATTTTTCTTTTGTCGATTGTCCGGGCCGGATTCCGGGAATAAAAGCCCCTCCTTTTCTCAATTGCTCACTGACATCTTCCGGTTTAAAAACAACCGTAGTATAGAAAAAAGTAAAGACCACTACCAGTAAAAAGTAGGCGATATTATAAAACAAATTCCCGGGCTCAAACAAACCGATTAATATCTCCCCGAAATTAGCAATAAATTGACCGCCGCCCGCTAACGGCAGACTTGCCAAGGCTCGGCCGACCATTGACGGTAAAAACATTAATGACAAGGAAAAAATTATCGGCATGACTCCGGCGGTATTAATTTTTATCGGCAGATAGGTTTTACTCCCGACTGCTCCCTTTCTGCGGGCGTAGCGAATCGGCACTCTTAAAGCCGCTTCCTCTACCATAATTACTCCAACTACCAGCAGCAGCGCCAGCCCCCCGAAAATTATCAGATTAAAACTCTGCTGTGGACCGACCAAAGTGAAAGTTTGAAATATACTAGCGGGATAACGCCCGACAATACCGGCAAAAATCAAAGCCGACACCCCGTTGCCAATACCAAACTCATTAATTAGGTCCCCCATAAAAACCAATAACATCGTTCCGGTTGCCATGGTAAAAAGAATTGCCGCTAATGCCAGCGGCGAAACACTTTCAATAATGCCCTGCCCTTGGAGCATGCTGTACATGGCCAAGCCTTGGATCAAGCCTAACGGAAAGGTGATAATTCGGGTATAAAGATCGATTTTTGCCCGGCCGTATTCTCCTTCTTTTTGCAATTCTTCAATTCTCGGCCAAACAAAACCTAACAATTGAAAAATTACCGAAGCAGTAATAAACGGATTCAACCCTAAAGCGGCAATTGAAAAATTAGCTAATGTCCCACCGGAAAAAATATTTAATAAAGATAAAAATTGATTCTGGCCAAAAAAGTCGCGCAGTTTGGAAATATCAACCCCGGGAACCGGAATGTGGGCAATAAATCGAAACAAAATAAAAATTAAAAGTGTAATTATTATCCGGCGGCGGATTTTTTCTATCCGGATTGCCGCTAAGTATAGTTTGAACTTTGCCAGCAATTTATTCATTTATTTTTTAATTCTACCTTGCCGCCCGCCTGTTTTATTTTTTCTTCAGCCGGCTTAGAACAAGGAACTTTGACCATTAATTTTTTATTTATCTTCCCCTGCCCTAAAATTTTAGCACCTTTTGTCAAATCTTTTTTTCGTAATAAGCCTTTTTCATACAAACTTTTTTTTGTCACCTCTTCACCTTGGTTAAAATTACCTTCCAGCTGGTTGACATTAATTGCTATTGGCTTCGGCCCACCCTTTTGTCTTCCTTTTCCCCGCCAAAAAGGCAGTCTTTTTAGCCATGATTTTTTTATCTTGGTTCCGGCAAAAGTCAGTTTGACTTTATATCTTGCCTTTGTTCCCTTTCTTCCTCGTCCGGCACTGGCGTGCCCGCCTTTTCCGCTTCCCACTCCTCGACCGGCGCGTTTTTGCTTTTTTTGGGTAGTTTTGGGTAATTCACTTAATTTAATCATTTTCTTTGTTTTTGCTTCTCACCAATTAATTTCATTTTTTGTAATGCTTCCCAGGCCGCGATAACATTAACCGACTTGGTCCTGGTTCCCAATATTTTACCGACCATATCTTTGATCCCTACCGCTCTAGCCACTTCTCGAATCGCTCCGCCGGCAATTAACCCCGAACCCTCAGGGGCCGGCTTAAGTAAAATTTCGGCTGCTTTTTTCTTATGCTGGATCGGGTAGGGAATCGTGGTCCCATCCAGCGGAACCTTAACCATTTTCTTTTTTGCCAAACGAACTCCCTTTTGGATTGCTGTTCGAACATCTTTTGCTTTTCCCAAACCGACTCCAACCCGGCCTCGTTCATCGCCGACTACCATTAAGGCGGTAAACCCAATTTGATTTCCACCTTTAGTTTTTTTTGAAGTCCGCTTAATTTCAGCTACCGACTGATACAAACGGTCTTGTTTTCTTTGGTTATTCTTACTTTTATTATTAGCCATTTTAGACTTGTATTCCTCCCTGTCTTAATCCCTGCACAAAAGCTTTTACTCTCCCGTGAAATAAATATCCAGAACGATCAAAAGCAACTTTTTTAATCTCTTCTTTTTTCATTTGTTTGGCAAACTCTTTACCCAGCTTTAAAGCCCGCTCTGTTTTGGTCTTTTCTGCTAAATCTTTATTCTTCTTAATTAAATTTTTATCACTTAATCCCATCAAGGTTCGACCGCTGGGAATGTCAACAACTTGAGCATACAAATAGCGGTTGGAACGTGATACCACAACCTTTCTGCCGCGTCCTTTCTCTTCAAGCGCTTGCTTTATTCGATATTTTTTCCTCTCATTTCGGCTTTTTTGTCTTACTTTATACATTATATTCCTTCTCCTCCTGCCCCGCCGACTTTCGCCATCTTCCCCGGCTTTAACTTAACCTCTTCTCCAAGATAACGAATTCCTTTTCCCTGATAAGCGTCGGGCGGCCGAATTTTCCTTATTTTGGCGGCTAAATTCCCGACTTTAACAATATCGGCACCGGAAATAATTAACTTATTGCCGTCAACTTTAAAATCAATCTCTTCCGGTGACAGCACTTCGATCGGATGAGAAAAACCGAGCTCAAACACCACTCCGTCGGCTGACGGATTAACTTTATACCCGGTTCCTCTCACCTCCAGCTCTTTAGTCCAGGGCTCAATAACTCCCCGGACCATATTAGCTAAATGCGCTCTAATTGTTCCATGCATTGATTTTGCTCGGTCGTCATCACGCTTACGAATTACTTTTAAAACATTATTTTCTTTTTCCACTTCAATAAAATGGGGAATTTTTAAATCCAACTCCCCTTGCGGCCCTTTGACGCTGACAAGATTGCGCTCAATCTCGACTTTAACTTTATCTGGTATCGTTAGTGGTTCTTTCCCTATTTTTGACATGATATTAATAAATTTGACAAATAACTTCTCCGCCTAAATTCTTTTTTCTTGCCTCCTTACCAATCATTAACCCCTGAGAGGTTGATAAAATAGTCGTCCCGGTTCCCCCCAATGTTATCGGAATCTTATTCGCCGTGGCATAAACCCGCCTTCCCGGCTTGGAAACACGCTTTATTTTTGTCACTATCGGCCTATCTTTGCTATCATATTGAAGCGCTATAATCATTTTTTTCTTAACTTTATCAACTTTCTTCACCTTAACTCCCTTAAGATAACCCTCTTTGACCAATAAATTTACCAAAGCCTCTCTAAATTTTGACCAGTCCGTCTCTACTTCTTGATGATTAGCAATATAGGCATTATATATCTGGCTTAAAATATTTCCAATTGTATCCATTACCAACTCGCTTTCTTCACACCTGGTAACATTCCTTTTCTGGCCAATTCCAAAAAGCACAACCGGCACAAACCAAAACGCCGCATATATCCCCTCGGCCGGCCGCATTTCTGACAGCGCCGATGTTTCCTGGTCGGATATTTTGGTTCTTTTTTAGACTTAACTATTTTTGCTTTGCTTGCCATTGTCTTTTGTTTTAAATGGTAATCCCAAATACTTTAGTAATAATCCGGCTTTTTTATCATCCCGGGTATCGGTTACAATCGTTATCTGCAGCCCCCGGACTTTATCAATTTTATCAATATCAATTTCCGGGAAAACTGTTTGTTCATCCAAACCGATATTATAGTTGCCGTCTCCGTCAAATTGGTCTTTAGAAAACCCCCGAAAGTCTTTCAATCTCGGGAAAACCAATCTAAACAATCTTTCCAAAAAATCATACATCCGTCTTCCTCTTAAAGTTACTTGTAATCCAATTGGATCGCCTTGCTTTAACTGAAAGTCGGCTATTGCTTTTTTGGCCCGACAAATTTTCGGCTTTTGGCCGGAAATCTTTTCCAACTGCCGCATCGGCTCCTCAATTGCATCCGCGTTTTCTTTTCCCTCGGGAACCCGCATATTAATAACTACTTTTTTAACCGACGGCAAAGCCATCCGATTGTCTGTATTTAATTCTTTTTTTAAATCTGGAACAATTTTTTCCTGGTATTGTTGATTTAGCATTTTATTTTTCTTTTCCCTTCTTATTTAGTAAAGAATCACACTTTTTACAAACCCGTTGTTTCTTATCA
Organism: uncultured Gammaproteobacteria bacterium; assembly: GCA_964505765.1. Taxonomy (GTDB): domain Bacteria; phylum Patescibacteriota; class Microgenomatia; order UBA12405; family JAHJSD01; genus CAZDJQ01. Next base: position 19,294 of record CAZDJQ010000001.1, read on the forward strand.
GCTTTAATTTGATAACCGATCCGAGTCGGTTCCCGGCACTGTGGACAAACCACCATTAATTTGCTGGCATAAATTGGCTTTTCAATCTTTAAAATTCCCCCCTCTTGTCCCTCCACTTCACTTGGTTTAACATGTTTTTTCACCACGTTGATCCCTTTAACAACAACCTTGTTTTCCCTAGGCAAAACTCGAACAACTTTGCCGGTCCGGCCTTTGTCATTGCCTGATATAACCTGAACTTTATCTCCTTTTTTTATTTTCATAATACCTCCTCAGCCATCGCCGCTATTTTATCATATCCTTTCTGTTTAATCTCCCTTGCTACCGGTCCGAAAACCCTTGTTCCCAACGGCAGCCCGTTTTTATCGACAATTATCGCCGCATTATCATCAAAACGAATATAGGACCCGTCCGGCCGACGATATTCTTTATTGGTCCTAATAACAACCGCCCTCACTTTTTCATTCTTTTTTACATCCGCATTCGGTTTTGCTTCTAAAACCGATGCGACAATAACATCGCCGACTCGGCCGGCATTTTGATTGGCACTGCCGAGTAAGCGGATCACTCTCAGTTTCTTTGCTCCAAGGTTGCTGGCTGGTTTTAAAATCGTTCGCAGCTGAATCATTTTTCTTGATTAAAAATTTTACTAACTTTAAATCTTTTTAATTTACTTAACGGTCTGGTCTCGGTAATCTCAACTTTATCCCCCAGCTTTGCTTTTTCCTCTTCATCATGAGCGTAGAGCCTGGTTTGTTTTTTCAAAACTTTTCCATACAAAGGATGCCGCTTACGATGCTTAATCTCAACCACTACGGTTTTCTGCATTTTATCGGAAACAACTTCGCCAACAAATTTTTTGCTCATTTACTTTCCCCTTCTTTGGACAATTTTAGCTTTAACTGGTAACTTGTTTATCGCTCTTTTTAACGCTTCACGGGCTATTTCTTCATCAACTCCCTCGATTTCAAATAAAATCTTTCCCGGTCTGACTACGGCCGCCCAATGACTAATATCTCCCTTGCCGGCCCCCATTGGAGCACCCGGCGCCTTTTGACTGATTGGTTTATCCGGAAAAGCCCGAATCCAAACTTTAGCTTTTCTTTTTGTTTGATGGGTAATTGCTTTTCTAGCTGCTTCAATTTGATTTGCTTTAATCCAGCCCGGTTCCAAGGCTTTTATCCCGTATTCACCAAAAGCCATCTGCGACCCCCGAGTTCGCTTTCCCTTGGTTGTTCCTCGAAACTGGTATCGATATTTTACTCTTTTCGGCTGTAACATAATTAAACCTGCTCGCCGCGATTAATATAAGCTTTAACTCCGACATATCCTGATCTAGTCAAAGCTGGATAATGATAATAATCAATATTGGCTCGAATTGTACTCAACGGGATTTTCCCCCGAGAGAACTTCTCCACCCGAGAAACCTCAATTCCGCCTATCCGGCCGGATAGAACTACTTTTATCCCTTCTGCTCCCTCCTGCATTGCTTTATCCATTGCCTGATTAACAACCCGTCGGTAGCGCATCCCTCGCTCCAATTGACGAGCGATTTTCTCTGAAACTAACTTTGCCGACAGTGCAGCGCTTTTTACTTCTTCTACTTCAATGTCAATATTGTTTTCCGGTTCATCAATATCTATTATCTGCTTTAATTGATCTTTAATCTGTCTCAACCCGCTCCCGCCCCGGCCAATTACCACTCCGGGCCGGCTGGCTTGAATAATAATTTTCACCTTGTTTTTTAACCGTTGAATCTGAATTAAAACTAAACCGGCATATTCCAGCTTGTCTTCCAGATAATTTCTGATTTCTTGATCTTCTTGAACAAATTTCCGATAGGAATTTTTATCGGCAAACCAGCGGGACTTCCACTTAAACGGACTATCCTTAACCTGCATTCTGAAATTCAACGGACTTACTTTTTGACCCATACTTATTTTTCCTTAACTTTAACTACTAAATGTGATCTTCTTTTCCTAATCAAGCCGGGATGAGACCGGGCGCTATGTGATTTATCCCGCCTTTTAAGCCGTGACCCCTCATTAACAATTATCTCGTCAAAGACCAACTTGTCTTTATCCAAGCCAAAATTGTGTTCAGCATCAGCTAAAGCGGTTTTTACTGCTTTACGTAAAAAACGGGCTCCTTTTTTATTCATAAATTTTAATTTTTTCATTGCTTCTTGCGGCGAAGTCTGTTTAGCGGTTTTAACCACTAAACGCATTTTCCTTGGTGAAATTGGTAAATATTTCGCCTCGGTCTTAACAACAGAAACTTGGCTGCTGGTATCTGTTTTCTTCTTAATCTGGTTTTTCTTTTCTGTTTTTTTAGCCATAAAAAATAATAATTAATAATTAAGTTTTCTTAATAATTCTTTTAACCATCCGGCCGTGACCTCGAAATGTCCGGGTCGGCGAAAATTCCCCCAAACGATGACCAACCATTTCCTCGGTTACATAAACTTCAATAAAATCTTTGCCGTTGTGGACCTGAAACGTCTGGCCGACAAATTCAGGCGGGATTTGGCTGTCTCTCGCCCAAGTCTTTATCGGCGCCTTTTTTTTCTTGCCTTTTTGCTTTTTTACTTTTTCCGCTAACTTCTCGTCAACATATGGTCCCTTTTTTGAACTTCTTGCCATTATTTTTCATTTCTCCTCTTAACAATTAACTTATCCGAATATTTTTGTTTTTTCCGGGTTTTTTTGCCTAAAGTCTTTTTCCCCCAAGGAGATTTCGGCGACGGCATTCCAATCGGAGACCGGCCTTCTCCGCCACCATGTGGGTGTGAGCCTGGATGCTGAGCTACTCCTCGCACCGTCGGCCGGACCCCGCGATGCCGCTTACTGCCGGCCTTTTTAATCTGCCGGTATTTATAATCTTTATTTCCAACCTGGCCGATAGTTGCCCAGCATTCTAACAAAAACTTCCTTATTTCTCCTGAAGGAAGCTTAACTTGGGCATATTTGCCTTCCTTGCTTAAAATAAACGCCCTGGTACCGGCTCCCCGAACCATTTGGCCGCCTTTGCCGGGATTAATTTCCAAATTATGAAACCCGACACCCAAAGGAATCTCCCTTAAAGGCAAAGCATTGCCCGGCTCAATTTCACCTTTTTCACTAGCAATTATCTCATCTCCGACTTCCAACCCTACCGGGGCCAGAATATACCTTCTCTCACCGTCCGGGTACAAAATCAAGGCAATATTTGCATTCCGATTCGGATCATATTCAATCGCCTCCACTTTTCCGACAATGTCCCGTTTATCTCTTTTCCAGTCAATTTTCCTGATAAACCGTTTTTGAGCTCCGCCGCGGTGACGGGTGCTGATCTGCCCTTTATTATCCCGGCCGGCGGTTTTCTTCCTAATTTTAGTTAAATTCTTTTGTCTTTTATTCATTGTTTCAATTTTGATAAGTCAATTTTTTCATCATCTGAAATTTTTATTAATGCTTTCTTTTTCGCTCGGGTCCAAAACTTCAAGTTTTTTTGCCAAATATGCTTGGGTTTCCCCGGCATAATCATTGTTCTTACTTTTTCCGGTTTAATTCCAAACACCGCTTCAAATCTTGTTTTAATTTGATTTTTGTCCGCTTTGCGGTCAACCCAAAAAGTATAAACATTGCTTTCTTGAGCTTGACTTGATTTCTCGGTTTCAACCAAAGCTTTTATAATTTGTTTTTTATTCATTTTTCATTCTTTAAATCCTTAATTGCTTCTAAAGCAAAAATTATCCATTGGTGCTTTAAAAGCAAGTAAGGGTTTATCTGAGACAAATAAGTAATATTCACTTCTGATAAATTACGAAAAGCTCTAATGGTATTTTCCCATTTTTTGGGAAGGACCAATAAACAACTTTTATCAGTTAGCTTTTCCCCTTTAAGTAAATTTTCTAATATTTTTTTTGCTTCTGCCGTCTTCGGCTCAATCTCTCTCAAGCTTTTAATAATCTTAATTTTACCTTGATTCTGTTTATCGGTCAGCACCGCCTGCAATGCCTTTTGTTTCATTTTTTTAGGCATTTTCAAATTATGTTTCTGGATCCCCTTTGGCCCGTGAGCCACTCCGCCGCCGACAAAAATTGGAGCGTATCTATCTCCGTGTCGAGCTCGGCCGGTTCCTTTTTGAGCCCAAATTTTTCTCCGCGAGCCGGCAATTTCGCCTCTGGTTTTAGCTCTGGGAAAAGCTTTCCGTTGATTGCTTAAATAAACCTTAACCGCCTGAGCAACCAACTGCTCATTAATCGGCGCCTCAAAATATTTCTGCGGCAGTTCCACTGTTGTCGCTTTTCCCTGGCCGGTAGCAAACACTTTAGTTTTCATTTTCCTGTTTTTTCCCATTACGAGGGATAACAACCAACCAACCGTTTTTATGACCGGGAACCGCCCCCTTGATAATAACCTGATCTTTTTTTGAGTCTACCGCCAGCACTTCTAAATTTTTAACTGTCACTTGTTCATTTCCGTAATGACCGGGCATTTTTTTTCCTTTAATCACTCGGCCCGGTGTTTGAGCCCCGATTGACCCCGGCGCCCGCCATCTCTGCTTTTGCCCATGGCTTCTGGGCTGAGTTCGAAATCCCCATCTTTTAACAACTCCTGTAAATCCTCTTCCTTTGCTCTTGCCAATCACATCAATCTCCGCTCCCGGCTCTAAAACCTGATCAACAGAAACTTTTTCCCCCAGTTTCGGGAGAGTTTTTTGACTCTTGTTCCAAGGCACTTCTTTAATAACTGCCGGGACAAAGTCAAGTTTGGCTTTTCTCAACTGCCCTTTTAACGGTTTATTGGCCCGCTTCTTTTTTCCGGCCGCTAATTGAACCGCTCTATACCCGTCTCTTTTTTCTAGTTTTTTTCCAACCACGTAACAAGGGGCCGCTTGACAAATAGTCGCGGCCTCTAATTTTCCATTCTCGGAAAATTTCTGGGTCATTCCTAGTTTTTTTACAATAAATCCCTTCATCTTTGCAATAAAAAAGAGGCTGTTAAAGCCCCCAACATTCTAACTTAATAACTAACTAAATAACTTAGTTAGGGAAACCGGTTACATTTTAATATCGATTTTTACTCCGGCCGGCAGATCTAAATGCTGCAGCCGGTCAATAGTTTTTACTCCTGCTCCTTCAATGTCGATCAACCGTTTGTGCGTTTTAATCTCATATTGCTCTTTTGACGCCTTGCCAAAAGAGTGAGGGGCGACAGGAACAGTATAAAGTTCTCTGTCGGTCGGTAGCGGGACTGGGCCGGAAACCCTGGCTCCAGTCATCACTGCCGCTTCCACAATTTTAGCAGCAGCTTCATCAATGACTCGATGATCCCATGCCTTTAACCTAACTCGTATTCTTTCAGGTTTTGCCATTTATCCCCTCAATACCTTGTTTAATTTTCAAAGTTTAAAACAATTAAAAATTGTTATTTAATAATTTTAGTTACAACCCCGGCTCCCACGGTTTTACCACCTTCACGGATAGCAAACTTGGAACCTTTTTCAAGTGCAACCGGCTTGATCAATTTAATTTTGACCTCTGTATTGTCACCCGGCATAACCATCTCTACCCCTTCCGGAAGTTCTAATTCACCAGTTACATCAGTAGTTCTGATATAAATCTGGGGTCGATATCCGCTAAAGAAAGGGGTGTGTCGGCCGCCCTCGTCTTTTTTCAAAACATAAATTTCGGCTTCAAACTTGGTATGCGGCGTTACCGATCCGGGCTTAGCCAAAACCATCCCTCTTTCCACATCTTCTTTATCTATTCCTCTCAATAGAACTCCAGCATTGTCGCCGGCTTGACCGGATTCCAATTGCTTGTGGAACATTTCAATTCCGGTTACTACCGTCTTTTGAGTGTCGCCCAAACCAACAATCTCTGCTGGATCGTTGACTTTCATTTGGCCGCGTTCAATCCGACCGGTAACTACTGTCCCTCTTCCTTTTATTGAGAATACATCCTCAATCGGCATCAGGAACGGTTTGTCTAATTCCCGCTCCGGCGTCGGAATGTGCTCATCTAATGCCTCTAACAACTCTTTGATTGAGGCAACTGCTTCTTTGTCACCTTCCACTGCCTGCATAGCGGAACCTTTAATAATCGGCGTATTGTCGCCGTCATAATCATACTTATTTAAAAGTTCTCGAACTTCCATCTCAACTAGTTCCAAAAACTCGTCGTCCTCGACCAGGTCGGTCTTATTCAGATAAACTACAATTGATGGAACTTCAACCTGATTAGCTAATAACACGTGCTCTCTTGTTTGAGGCATCGGCCCGTCCGGGGCGGAAACAACTAATATTGCTCCATCCATCTGAGCGGCGCCGGTAATCATGTTTTTAATATAGTCGGCATGACCGGGACAGTCGATGTGGGCATAATGACGGTTCTCGGTTTCATACTCTTGGTGTGAAACGGCAACCGTTAAAATTTTGTCAGAGCCGGCTCGCTCGACTCCACCTTTAGCAATCTCTTCATAAGAGACGGCATCTGCTTTTCCTTCCTCAGCCAGAATTTTTAAAATTGCTGCTGTTAACGTGGTCTTTCCGTGGTCGATGTGACCAATTGTTCCCACGTTTACGTGCGGTTTTCCGCGTTCAAATTTCTTTTTTTCAGCCATAAGACCTCCTCAAAAAAAATACTAATAATTAATTGTTAGCCATTGTTGGCTAGTTGTAATTTTATCATCAGACCGCTTGATTTGCAACAACTTGCTCTTTAATATTTTCTGGCATTTCCTCATAATGTGACGGCTCCATATAAAAGGACCCCCGGCCTTGAGTCAAACTGCGGATTACGGTTGCATAACCTCTGATCTCGGCCAGCGGCACCAGAGCATTAACAATCCTGACATTCTTCCTGGTCTCTGTTCCTAAAATCTTGGCTCTCCGGGAAGAAAGATCGCCAATAACCTGACCCAAAAAATCTTCGGGTGTAGTCACCTCTAAAGTCATAATCGGTTCCAACAAGACCGGATCAGCTCTTTGCACCGCTTTTTTAAGCGCCATTGAGCCGGCAATTTTAAACGCCATATCTGAAGAGTCGACTTCATGATAAGAACCGTCAAAAACAACTACATTCATATCCACCAGCGGAAAACCGGCAACCACTCCTTTTTCCATTGCTTCTTTCACTCCCTTTTCAATTGCCGGAATAAAGTTTTCCGGGATTGACGCCCCCTTAATTTCAGACTCAAATTTAAACCCCTCACCACGTTCACGCGGTTCTACTCTTAACAGCACATGTCCGTACTGCCCGCGGCCGCCGCTTTGGCGGATATATTGCGCCTCTGCTTCGGCTGTCCGCTTAATTGCCTCACGATAAGCAATTTGGGGGGTGCCGGTATTGACATTTAAGCCGAACTCCCGGCGCATCCGTTCAACCAAAATTTCAAGATGAAGCTCTCCCATTCCGGATATAATAGTCTGACCGGTTTCCGCATCAACTTTAGTCTGGAAGGTCGGATCTTCCTGCTGAAACTTATTCAAAGACGCACTCAGTTTTTCTTGATCGGCCTTAGTCTCCGGTTCAATCGCAACTGAAATCACCGGTTCGGGAAACTCAATATCTTCAAAAACTACTGGTTTATCCTCCTGGCAAATAGTATTGCCGGTAACGGAATCATCCAACCCAATCGCGGCCACAATTTCTCCGGCATAAGCTTCATCGACTCCCTCACGTTTATCCGCGTGCATCAATAAAAGACGTCCAACTCGCTGGCGCTGGCCTTTACTGGCGTTATACACTTGTGAAGAGCCTTCCAAGGTGCCGGAGTATATCCTTAGATAGGAAAGCTTGCCAACATGCGGGTCGGTTTGAACTTTAAATAATAAAGCGGAAAAGGGCTCATCTTTTTTACAAACTCTTTTCTCCTCTTTGCCGGTTTCCGGATTGATCCCGCTGATCGGGGGCAAATCTTCTGGAGAAGGGAGATACTCTACTATCGTATCTAAAATCAACTGCGTGCTTACCGTCCGGCTGTCCCCCCCCATGATTGGGAAAAAATCATTATTAATCACTCCTCGGCGGATTGCCTGTTTAAGTTCATCAACACCAATCTCATTGCCTTCTAAATATTTTGCCAAAATTTCTTCGTCGGTCTCGGCGACATATTCAACTAATTTTTCCCGATATCTCTCAACTTTACCCTTATATTCAAGCGGAATGTCAATTTCTTCCAGTTTATTGTCTTCAACCCCCTGATAAACATAAGCTTTCTCTTCAATTAAATCTACTGCTCCCTTCAAATCGTGACCTAATCCCAACGGCAGCTGAATCGGCCAGGCATTAGCTCCCAACCGCTGGCGGATGCTTTCTACTGAACCGTCAAAATCCGCCCCTACCAAGTTAAGTTTATTAAAGACGCAAATCCGAGGTACACTATAACGATCAGCCTGATGCCAGACGGTTTCCGACTGCGCTTCCACTCCGGTCCGGCCGTCAAAAACCATTACCGCCCCATCCAAAACCCTTAATGAACGTTCAACTTCCGCCGTAAAATCAATATGGCCGGGAGTATCAATAATGTTAATCCGGTAGTCTTTCCAAAAAGTGGTTACCGCTGCAGAAACAATAGTAATCCCTCGTTCCCGCTCCTGGTCCATCCAATCGGTTACGGTTGAACCCTCGTCAACCGAACCCAATTTATAGGTTCGACCGGTCTCAAACAACATCCGTTCAGTCGTCGTTGTTTTCCCGGCGTTAACATGAGCAATAATCCCGATATTTCTAATCATGTTCATCGGGACATCTCTATTTTCGGTTACTTCAATCGGTTGTGCCATAATTACAAAAAATAAAAGGCTCTCAAAATTCTCAATTGAGAACCTTTGAACCCGCTTAAAAAAATAACGTATTTAGACGGGTAAATACCGCCCTTACGGGCAAAGTATTAATATAATACCATAGTCAAATTTTAGAAGCAAACAACTTTTCACTAAACACTTCGATGATTCGAATCATCGAAATATTTTTTAAGCAAGTTAAAATTTAAGTGTGCGATCGCATAGTTAAATTTGTTCTTTAGCAGCGGTTAATTGTTCCCGTGTAGAGATAGGTCGCACCTGTCCCTTCTTTTAAAAAGCTCTAACCACTTCTGCAAACTAACCTTTGTAGGCTTATCATTTATTGAAATGCCAATATCTTGAGTAATGGTATTTAATTCTTGAGATGAAAAATATCCTGATAAATTTTGCTTTAATCTTCTACCCCCGCCAAAGCCTTGTTTAATAAATTCTTTATACTCTTTTTTATTATCGTCAGGAATTAGTGGATTCTCTCTTTTGTTTACTTTTAATAGGACCGGGTTAACTTTGGTCGGCGGCTTGAAATCATTCGACTTAAAATAATGAATTATTGAAAACTTAAACCACGGACCATGAATAACTGAAAACTGTGTGGTCTTATTTACCCCACCCCAACGCAAGGCAGTTCTTTTTCTGATAACAGTACATATTTCTTCAGGTGGATTATCAGCATGAATAAATTTTCTGAATAATTTACCCTGGATAGAAAAAGGAGGATTGCTAAATATTTTATAGGAAGAGTTGGGTAGCGGGAACTTTAGAGCATCATAATTAAAAAGAGTTACATTACTAGGTATCTTATTTCGTAATAAACTTACTAGATGTTTATCTTTTTCAATCGCAAGCACTTGATTGCTTCTTTCAGCTAATTCTAAAGTTATTATTCCCTTACCGGGGCCAACTTCAATTGCAGTATCATTTTTACCGATAGAAGACTTATCGACCAGTTTTTTTATTAACTGGCGATTGTGAAGAAAATTTTGTGACAGGTGTCGCTTTTGTTTGTACACAGCGACCACCCCAAATGAATGTAATCATAAATTACTATATCTTAGCATGGATTCAGTTATTAATAAACTTAAAAATGTTAAAATTAAAGCATGACAAAAAAGAATACATTTACCCAAAATAGCTATCCTAAATCTTACGGAAATATAAAAAGGGATTTTTATCGCTTGAAAAAATATCTTTTCTTACCAGAAAATAAGCTTGAAAGTATAGAAAGTAAACTTTGGGAATTTATTTATCAAAAAGCCAAAAAAATCAGCGCCAAAAATGAATTCAAAGATTATGAATTTCTGAATTCCGGCTGGGAATGGTCAGTTTTTATTAAAAACGAGAATACTTTAATAAAAATACCAGCTGGCATCTTTCGGGAAGTTAATGATAAAAAGTATCTTGAGAATACAGAATTTGCTTATAATAAAATTCTTGAGTATTTCCCCAACAAATACGTTGCCAAAACCAGATTCAAAAGAGAAAATAATTTAAATATAATGGAGCAACAATATGTTTCTCCAGAAACAGAAACTAAAAGTGCAGTTATTCTTAACAGAGAATCAACAAATAAAAAAATATTAAAGCAAACTGAAAAGTTCCTTAATTATTCCTTAGAAATGCTGCTTGATTTTCATTGGCTGCCGGATCTGGACGTAAAAGAAACTAACCAGGGTTTCCACATTCTAAACATTGTTTATAATTCCGATACTTTTAGCCCAAAAATCATTGACTTTACCGCCTATTATGACGTTTACCGTTTATATCCTCAAAGAACAAAATATGAAGTTAAAAAAAAGGCAAAAAGAATAAGAGAAGTGATTAAATGGATAAATACTCAAAATGCTATATTTTAGTTAATGGTTATTTCAAAGCCTAGAAAAAGAAACCGCCTGCCCAACTACGATTATTCTTCTCCGGGATGGTATTACGTTACAATTTGCACACATAAACTAAAGTATTGGCTTGGCAAAATTAAAAATGGGAAAATACAACTAAATAATTGTGGGTATATTGTAAAGAAAAAATGGTTGTGGCTGGAAAAACATTTCGAATACATTGAATTGGATGAATATGTTATTATGCCCAACCATTTACACGG
>CAZDJQ010000001.1:30284-45063 GCA_964505765.1 uncultured Gammaproteobacteria bacterium
ATTTCGAATACATTGAATTGGATGAATATGTTATTATGCCCAACCATTTACACGGAATACTAATAATAAATTCATATTGTAGGGACAATCCTAGGATTGTCCCTACGATAAATGCGACAAATACAATAAAAACAAAAATCTACCAACGGCGTTTTAACACATTATCAAAAACTATCAATGCCTTTAAAACCACAGCATCAAAACATATACATTTATCTGGTCTAAAAGAATTTAAATGGCAACGATCATTTTATGACCATATTATTAGGAATGAAACTTCACTTTACAAAATTAGACAATATATTGAGGACAATCCGAGCAAATGGGAAGTTGATAAATTATATTCAAAATAGGGACAATCCTAGGATTGTCCCTACAAAAACCAGATTATAATTATATTCAGCTGGACGAATATACTATTATGTCCAACCGTTTGCATGAAATATTAATATAGATTCTTCTATCGTAGGGACAGGTCGCGACCTGTCCCGACAATCAAAAATCAATTGTCAAAAGTCAACGGTCAAGTGTGAATTGTTCCCGTTACCAGCGTAGGTGGGAGAAAGCTTTATTGGCATCGGCGGTTCTTTCAACTTGCTGTTTTTTAGCAAAAGCCGCCCCTTGGCCTTCGGCCGCATCCATAATTTCAGCCGCTAATTTTTCTCCATAAGTGTGATATTGCTTATTTGGTCTTTGTCTTGCCGCCTGAACCAGCCATCGAATCGCCAGGGACTTCTGCCTTGAGCTTCTCACCGGCATCGGCACTTGGTATGCCGCCCCGCCGACTCGTCTTGACCGGACTTCCACTCTCGGTTTGATATTATCGATTGCCTGATCAAAAATTACCATCGGATCAAGCCCCTTTTCTTTTTTAATAATTTCAAAGGCTTTATAAATATGTTTTCTGGCAACCGATTTTTTCCCGGATATCATTGATCGATTAATCAATTTGGTCACTAATTCTCTCTTATAAATCGGATCTTTTTCAATTGGTCGTCTTTTCACCGCTCCTTTTCTAGGCATCGGCTGTTTCCTCCCCGGATTCTTCTGATTCCTCATCAATATCTGCCACCGGACCGCTGGTATCAACCACTCCGCCGGACGGAGTCCCGTATTTGCTTCGTGCTGTTTCTCTTCCGATCACGCCCGAAGAATCATAAACACCTCTAACAATTTGATATTTAACGCCGGGCAGGTCCCGCACTCGCCCGCCGCGGACTAAAACAACGGCGTGTTCAGTCAGAGTATGGCCTTCCCCGGGGATATAAGCGGTAATTTCTCTCCGGTTGGATAATCTAACTTTAGCGACTTTTCTTAAAGCAGAGTGAGGTTTTTTAGGAGCCATTGTTTTCACTAAAGTAACCACTCCCTTTTTCTGTGGTGACTTAAGATCAGTCATGTCACTTTTAACCGTGTTTAATTTACCCCGAAGGGCCGGACTTTTATCTTTTCTTTTTTGTTTTTTACGTCCTTTGCGGACCAATTGATTAATCGTTGGCATAGCGATAATTATTATAACATATATACCTGGCTTACTCTAATTTTGCCCGTTTCGGATCAGTGGGGACTAAGCGGCCGATAATTACATTTTCCTTCAGGCCGACTAAATTATCAACTCGACCCAACACCGCGGATTTAGTTAAAACATTGCTGGTGTGCTGGAAAGAAGCGGCCGACAACCAGGAATAAGTGTTCAGTGCCGCTTTAATTAACCCCAGAATTACTCGTTTTCCTTTAGCTGGCTTGCCGCCTTCTTGTTTAACTTCTTCATTAGCCTCGGCATAAATTGGTTTTTCAATATATTCGCCGATTAAGAAATCCGTATCTCCCGGATTAACAATCTTTACTCTACTGCTCATTTCCCGGATTAAAGTCTCAAAATGCTTATCATGGATGGAAATCCCTTGGGACTCGTAAACATTTTGGACTTGGGCCAACAAATAAAGCTGTGCTTTCCGAATACCGCAAACTTCTAACACTTCTTCAACATCCATCGGACCGGTCGATAACCGGGTTCCTTTTTCAACTTTTTGGCCGTTTTTAATCAGCAATTCTGATGTCAAAGGAACATTATAAGAAACACTGGTTTTTCGTCCTCCTTTTTTACCTTTGATTGACACTTGATATCCTTCTTCTGTTTCCTTAATCTCCGCCTTTCCGGTAATTTCTGCGAGCGGGGCCTTGATTTTGGGGGTCCGAACCTCAAGTAATTCTTCCACCCTGGGCAGACCTTGGGTTACATCCTGCCCGACAACTCCACCAACGTGCTTTGTTCTCATTGTCAATTGCGTCCCCGGCTCTCCAATTGACTGGGCCGCAATCACTCCAACCGCTTTTCCCATTTGAACTTTTTTCCGGGTAGACATGTCCCAACCGTAACATTTGGCGCAGACTCCGTATTTAGTTCGGCAGTAAAGAGGCGAACGCACCGCCACTTTATTAACTTTATTATTATTAAGCAAGTCAATAACTTCTTCATTAATAATCCCCCCGGCCTTAACTAATACTTTTTTAGACCCGGGTTTAAGAATTTTTCTGGCGGTATAACGGCCAAGAATTCTCTTTTCAAAAGCTTTCTCCCGATCAGTCTTTCTTTTAATAACTAATTTCCTTTTAGTGCCGCAATCCTCCTCCCGGATTAGACTGCTGTGGGCAACATCGACTAAACGTCTGGTTAAATAGCCGGCATCGGCCGTTTTTAAAGCCGTATCCGTCAACCCTTTCCGCGATCCTCGGGCGCCGGTCACGTATTCAAAAACCGAAAGACCTTCTCTGAAATTGGACTTTGTCGGCAAAGGCACTATTCTTCCCAAGGGATCAACGACTAACCCTCTCATTCCCGACACTTGCTTAATTTGGTCCCGTGAGACTCGACCAATCCCGGCGTCAGAAATTATCTTGATCGGATCGTCCAGGCTGAACCGCTCCCAAGTCAAATCGGCAATTTTTTCAGTAGTTTCAATCCATAAGTCTTGAGTTTTTTCTTCTTTTTCATCCTGAGTAATCAAGCCCTCACGATAATAATCTTCAATTTCACTTGCCTGCTGGTCAGCCTGTTTAACCAGCTCATTTTTGTTCGGTAAATGCTTACAATCAAATATTGACGGTGATAATCCGGAATATGTCCCAGCGTTAAAGCCTAACCGCTTCATCGCATCAATTAAGTCAACCACTTTGGTTTTTTCCCAACTGTCAAAGGCCAGACTAACCAATTTCTTAACCTTACCGGAATCAACCGGTTCATTAACAAAACCCAGCCCTTGAGGAATTGCTTCATTAAAAATAATCCGGCCGACCGTAGTTATTTTAAGCTCATCATCGATAATTACTCCAATATATTCTCTTAAATCAATCTCTTTTTTCTGCCAAGCCATCAACACCTCATCTGAACCGGAATACCAGTTTACCTCTTCTTTTATTTTTTCCGGATCTTTGTTGTGATCTTTTTCCCGCACAGAAGTCAAATAATAACAGCCGACTACCATTTCTTTTGTCGGGACGTCAATCGGCCGCCCGCTGGCCGGTTTTAATAAATTATGGTCCGGCAACATTAATTCTTTTGATTCCTGCTGGGCTTTTTCAGACAAAGGTAAATGCACTCCCATTTGATCGCCGTCAAAGTCAGCGTTGAAACCGGAACAAATACAAGGCGGAATTTTTATTGCCAAACTGTCAACCAAAGTCGGCTTAAACGCCTGAATAGACAATTTATGCAAAGTTGGCGCCCGATTAAGCAGAACATATTTATCTCGGACAACTTCTTCAAGTATTTCAAAAACTTCCGCCGGTTCTTTATCAACATAATTTTTAGCACTCCGAATATTTGGAGCCAAACCGCGCAAAATAACCTCCCGGATTACGAACGGCCGGAATATTTCCAAAGCAATCTTTTTAGGCAGACCACACTCATTCAACCTTAATTTCGGACCCACGGCAATTACGCTCCGGCCGGAATAATCCACTCGCTTCCCTAATAAGTTTCTCCGGAACCGGCCCTTTTTCCCTTGAAGCAAATCTGCTAACGATCTCGGCGGCCGCTTACTGTAACGCTTGCGGCGGGAGCTCTTAGTCGCGTCAATCAACATGTCAACCGATTCTTGAAGCATCCGCTTCTCATTTCTTAAAATAATCTCCGGCGCTCCCAGCTCCATCAGTCTTTTTAATCGATTATTCCGGTTGATTACCCGCCGATACAAATCATTTAAATCACTGGTGGCAAACCGCCCGCCGGTCAATTGAACAATCGGTCTTAAATCCGGCGGAATAACCGGCAAAACCCGAAGCACCATCCACTTTGCTTCGATATCAGACTTTTTCATCCCGTTAACCAACCGGATTTTACGCATTAATTTCTTTTTCTTTTGTCTGCTTCTGGTCTTGTTTAGGCCTTTTTTCCATTTATTCTTTTTCTTCGTCAGACTAAGCTGGCTTAAAGCTTTTAAAATCGCTTCCGCTCCCATATCAATTTCAAAAAAGTCGTCAACTTCAAATTCTCTGAAATACTCAAGTTCTTGCTCTGACAAAACACTAAGTTCTTCTAAAGACTCTGCTTTATCAATTAACTCTTTTCTTAAATTATTAAGCTTTTCATGTTCCACTGATTCTTTGTTTTTCAACCGCTGTTTTTTTTGACGGAACTTTACTTCCAGCTCTTCTTTGGCAATTGCCTGCTGTTCTTTAGATTTGATCTCTTGTTTGATTTTATCTTTCTCGGCTTTTTTTGACTCCTCCAGTTCTTTAATCTTTTCTTTGACCCGTGTACTGATCAACTCTTTTTTGTCTTCTATTCCTTGTTCAATCTTTTTTCTTGCTCCCCGCTGTTTCCGTCCGTCGCATTGCAGCACTAGATAACGAGAAAAATAAATTACTCCCTCTAAATCTTTTCGCGGAATTTCAAGCAGCAGTGAAAGCGGTGAATAACTGTTCCGCCACAGCCATAAATGCACTACCGGAGCGGCTAAAGCCACGTGTCCCATCCGCTCTCTTCTCACCCGGGAATGAGTAACTTCAACACCGCATTTATCACAAATAATCCCTCGATATCGAATTTTTTTGTATTTACCGCAGTAACATTGATAATTCTTGGTCGGTCCAAAAATACGCTCATCAAAAAGCCCGTTTTTTTCCGGCCGCCAAGTTCGATAATTGATTGTCTCCGGCTCAGTCACTTCTCCAAAAGACCAATCCAGAATTTCTTTAGGAGCGGCAAGTTTTATTTGCAAGGCGTCAAAATCCAACCCCTTTTTAAACAAATCCATTCTTTTATCGTTTTTTTTATTATTCATTTTTCTTTGTCCCTGGGACTGACTTTTAATCCTAATCCGGCTAGTTCCTTCACCAATACTCTAAACGATTCCGGCAGCCCCGGCTCCGGCATATCCTGGCCCTTAATCATTGCCTGATAGGCTTCTGACCGGCCGACCATATCGTCAGATTTAATCGTCAACATTTCCTGTAGAGTATGGGCCGCGCTGTGTGCTTCTAAAGCCCAAACTTCCATTTCTCCCAATCGCTGTCCACCCATTCTCGCTTTTCCGCCAAGCGGCTGCTGGGTCACCAAAGAGTAAGGTCCGGTAGATCGGGCATGAATCTTATCTTCGGCCATATGGATTAATTTTATAACGTAACTGACTCCAACTGTTACTTCCTGGTCATAAGCTTCCCCGGTCTTGCCGTCATAAACTGTCGTTTTGCCGGAAACAGGCAAACCTGCTTTTTTAAGCATTTTCTTTAAATTATCTTCATTTCGATGTTCAAACGGCGGAACCGCATACTTTTCTCCCAGCTTTTGGCCGGCCCATCCTAAATGCGCTTCCAATGTTTGGCCGAGATTCATCCGGGCAATAACTGACAAAGGAGAGATTATTATATCCACCGGAGTTCCATCTTCCAAATAGGGCATATCGGCTTGGGAAACAATTTTTGAAATTACTCCTTTATTGCCGTGGCGCCCGGCCAGTTTGTCACCCTCACGAATCCGGCGCAATTTAGCCACTGAAACTTTAACTACTTTGTTTACGCCCGGATCCAATTCGTCGCCTTCATCCCGATCCAAAATTTGCACATCAATCACTGTTCCTCCTTCACCGTGAGGAACTCTTAAACTGGTATCTTTTACATCCTTGGCTTTTTCACCGAAAATCGCCCGAAGCAATTTTTCCTCGGCAGTTAATTCTTTTTCTCCCTTAGGTTCAACTTTCCCAACTAAAATATCTTTTGAACCTACTTGCGCCCCGACCATGACAATTCCTTCTTCAGTCAATTTTGCCAAATCCGCCTCTGAAACATGCGGAATATCTCGAGTGATTTCTTCCGGTCCCAATTTTGTATCAACTACTTCTGCTTCATATTCTTCAATTTGAATTGAAGTAAAAGTATCGTCTTTCAGCAAGCGGTCGGAAACGGCAATTGCATCTTCAAAAGCCAGCCCTTCAAACGGACAATAGGCAATAACCAAATTTTTTCCGACGGCCAGCTCTCCTCCAGCAGTTGCCGGACCGTCAGCAATTAAATCTCCTTTTTTAACTTTTTCACCGACATCAACGACCGGCCGCTGCCGGTAGCAGGTTCCGTAAGGGGTAGTTCGCTCAAATTTCGTTAGTTTATAAACTTTCTCTTCTTTTTTCCCTTTAGTTTTAATTTTAATCTTTTCACCATCAACATCAGTCACTTCTCCGGCTTCCTCTGCTTTAACAATGCGCTGCATTGCTTCCACAATTGTTGATTCTAATCCCGTCCCGACAATCGGCGCTTCCGGCTCTACCAACGGAGCCCCTTGAGTCTGCATATGGGACCCCATTAAAGCCCGCTGCGGCTCATCATGAGAAATAAACGGAATTAACGCCGCCGAAGTTCCTAAAACCCCCTGGGAAACATGATCAATGTATTGGATATTGTCAACATCGGTTTCAAAAAATTCACCTTGATAACGAACCGGAACTCTAGCATCAACAATATAACCATCTTGATCGATTTCTATCCCTTTATGAGTAATATAAAATTTTTCTTCATCGTCAGCTTGGAAATAAACAACTTCATCAGTAACCCGCATCCTGGTTTTGCCGTTATCTTTAACTTTTTCCACTTTTTGATACGGTGCTTCTAAAAACCCGTATTCGTTTACCTTTGCAAATAAAGCCAAGTAGGTTACTAAACCAATGTTTGGCCCCTCCGGCGACCGGATCGGACAAATTCTGCCGTATTGCGAAGGGTGGATATCACGGATTGAAAATGACGCTCTTTCCCGGCTCAAACCACCCGGGCCGAGAACGGTTACCCGTCTTAAAAGATCTAATTCCGCCAACGGATTAGTTTGATCCAAAATCGAGGAAAGTTGGCTTGTTCTAAAGAAGGAATTTATAGAATTAGTAAAAATTTGAGAGCTGACCAATCTTGTCGGCGTAATTTTATTTTTTGTGCTGGCCAAACTCATTCTTTCTTTTACCATCCGTTCAAATCTTAAAGTTGCCGACCGCAGAGCAACCTGGGTGACCACCTCTCCCACCCGGCGGATTCGACGATTGCCAAGGTGGTCGATATCATCAATTTTCTTGGCTTCACCCTGCTGAAGGGAAATCAGATATTTAAGAGTGGCGACAATGTCTTGTTTATGAAGTATCCAGTTCTTTTTATCTTTGTCGTCAGAAGACAACCCCAATCTCTTATTGATTTTATAGCGGCCGACTTGACCTAATTCATAAGTTCTCAGTCGAAAAAATCTTTCTTGAAAAGTATTTCTGGCGGTATCCAAAACAGCCGGCTCGCCTGGCCGGAGCTTCCGGTAAAACTCCAAATAAGCTTCATCCTGGCTGGTGGTTGAATCTTGCTCAAGCGTAGGTTTAATAAAACCGGAAAATTCCCGTAAAATATCCTGATCACTTTCGTAGCCCAATGCTCTCAGAATAACAGTTGCCGGAAATTTTCTCCTTCGATCAACTCGAGCATAAACCACTCCCCGCCGGCCGATATAAAATTCAAGCCATGATCCGCGCAATGGTCTAATTTCAGCTTCGTAGAGCATCTTCCCTGTTCTGGCATCTTTTTCACCGGTAAAATAAGCTCCGGGTGAACGGACAAGTTGGTTTAAAATCGATCTTTCTATTCCACTAATAATAAAAGTCCCCTCTTTTGTCATCAGTGGTAGATTAAGAAGAAAAACCTTTTCTGTTTTCTCGGTTTTCTTTCGTTTGTTGATCAAAGTTGCTTCAATTTCAATCGGAGCGGTAAGTGAAAGCCCTTTACTTTTCGCCTCCTCCGAAGTGATAGTCGGTTCTCCGACAATAATTTCACCCAAGCTCAACTGCCAATTCTTACCGGTATAGTCCTCGATGGGAGAAATTGAACGAATCGTTTCCTCCAACCCCTTGCTCAAGAATTGTTCCCAAGAATCTTTTTGAATTCTGGTTAAATCTGCCGGTTGAGGTGTGTGTGGTCGCTCGCCCCAATAAACCCTCTTCTGTTGTTTTGCCATAAATTTTATATTTTTAAAGACTGCAATCCTAAAAACGCAAAAAAAGACACGGACCGAAGTCCGCTTTTATCCGCTAACGTAGATGTATTATAACATACAAATAAGCAACTTCAAGTCCCCAGATAGCGTTGAATTTTTTGATTGTGTTCTTCTAAGGTTTCAGAGTAATACATCTCGCCGTCTTTACCGGTTAAATAATACCAGTAACCGGTTATTTGCGGATTTATCACAGCTTTAATTGCCGCCAGAGAAGGATTGCAGATCGGAGCCGGCGGCAGCCCCTTATATTTATAAGTATTGTAAGGGGAATCAAAATTTTGCAAATCCGAACCGGTTACTTTCGGCCACCAGTTGCAATCATCTGCTGTTTCGTTACTGACCGATTTACATTGGCGGTTGGCTTTTAAATATTGAACAGTGGCATCGACCTGCAGCGGCCAGTCATTTTCCCAACGTTTAATTAATATCCCGGCAACAATTTGCCTGCTTTCATCAGTATTCGCTTCCCGTTCAACCAAAGAGGCTAAAATAACAATTTCCTCCTGGCTTAAACTGGCCTGCGATAAATCTAAATCATCCCATTTCCGGTTGAATGTTTCTCTTAATTTAGCGGTAATTTTATCAACCCCGTAGTCGGTAGGAAACAAATAGCTGTCCGGTGACAAATAGCCTTCTTCCGCCTGTTCCAAATTCAAAAAATCTTCCGCCGATAAATTTAAACTTTCTTCCAGCTTCAAAGCATATTCTTCTTTACGCTCTCCTTCTATAAAAGTTATCCAGGTATCCACCTTGCCGGATTGAAGCAATTTTGCTATTTCCCCGGCACTGTAGCGGGGGCTTAAACGAAACCCGCCGGCCTGCAATTTTCCTTGTTGTCCGGTTAAGTTTAAAAACACTAGAAAAGCCCATTTATTTCTAATCAGATTTTGATCTTCCAGGCGCTGGGCAATTGTCGTTGTTGATTCGCCCCGGTTAATTATAAACATCTTTTCCCCACTGCCGCCCACCGGCTGTAGACTGTAAAAATAAAAAATACAAACTATCCCCACCAATATAAACGGAAAAACTAAAATTAATTTCTTCATAATTTTACTGCCGGACTAGACTTCTTCAAACAAAGCCCGCCGATAACTGTCTTTTTCAGGATCATAAATAAAAATTCGCCCACAATGACAAGTTACCTTTTCCTTCCCGCCTTCGTGTTCTTCTCTTTTCCCTTCAGACAACTGCGAACCACAACCGACACACCTGCCTTGGGATAAAAGCCAGGCTTGGATTGGCGCAATTATTTTCTTGAACATTTGTCACCTCCCTTATCACATTCGGGTTTAAGCCGAAAAAATAATAAACTAATTTCTATCCAGATAACGCTGTAAAATCAATACCGCCGCTATTTGATCAATTCTCCCTTTATCCTTAACTTTTCCTAATTTCTTCTTCGCTTCCCAGCTGGTCATTACTTCATTAACTTTAATTACCGGTAATCTTACCATCTTCTTTAAACTTTTACCAAACCTTTTAATTTCCGGCACCAGTTCCCCTTCCGGGATCCCTAAAACTACCCGGTCGACATTCTCCTGGTTGCAGATTTTATAAACTTCAGCAATTGTTTTTTCTGTTCCCTGATTTTTTAATGTTTTATAAGGAGAAATTATTGAATTAACCGCAATAGCTAAACCCAGCCGGCTTTGACCGTAATCAATCCCCAATAAAATCATTAATCCAGTAATTCCGCTTTAACCACCAAACGTCTCAAATAAGTCCCCGGTGGACTGCAGGTAATTAAACTTAAAAAACGGCGGTCGAATCTTTGCTCCAGAACAGATAAATCTTCAGCCTCAACTTCAAATAAATCCTGGACCAGATATTGGTATTCAATTCCATCAATTTTAACTAAAATCTCATCTCCCTTTTCCAACCGATGCAAGGTGGAAAAAATTGTCAAATAATTTTGCGGGTTGTAAAACTGGGGTAAAACCGAATGCCCAAAAATAACGCCGTTACCTAACCGGCCCGGTAAAGAGGTGTCGGGATAATGAACCAAACTATTCTTTAAATCTTCACCTCCTAATTTAACTTCGGCTTTGTCAATTCCCAACTTTGGAATTGACAGTGAGTAGCGATCAACTTCAGCTTTTTGTTGATGACTTAAATCCGGTTCTTCTTCAAACCAAGCGGCAATTAAAGTATAATCTTTAGAATCTCTTGCTTCTGCACTCCTTACCCCTAAAACCTCCTCCGTCCCATTGTAAACCAGCGGACTGATTTTTTTGTCACCAAAACTCTGAGCATAGCGGAACTGATAATTAAAAATTGGAATCAGCGCATTGCCAATCAAAACAAGACCGAAAATCGACAACAGCCAAGAAGCTTTTTTTTTAGTCAGCCAGTCCGGCTTCCAATCTCTCCACTGACCGGCTTCTGATTGTTCTTGTTTTACGTATTTATATAAAGCCATTTTAATTATTCTTTAATGATAATATTTATATTTTCAACTTGGGGCGGATACAACGGCCACCAGTTTATATACCCCGGAGTCAGCTGATCAGTAAACCGATAGACCCGGGGATAACTGCGAATAGTTATTTTAGCCGCTTGTTTACTCTTGCCGGCAATTGCTTCAGCCATTTCCTGCTTATCTATTTCAGGATACATTTTCGCTTTCATTTTCAGTTCCCCTTGAATTTGAGCTTCTTCGGAATCAATCTCGGGGATAAATTCGACTTCAATTGAATCTGACGGCAAAATAAACCCTTCCTCAACATCCTCCCCCAAAACATTCAGCGCTAATTTTTCTAGTCTTTCCTGATTCAACTTCACTGCCCGGCCGGCCAAACCAAGTTCTAAACTCAGTTCATCTTTTTCTTCCCCCACTTCGGCTGAAAAACTTTCCGTTATTGTTTCAAATCGTAAACTGCCTTCAATCAGCTGCGCCTCATCCAGTTCATCTTTAAGTTCAGCCAATAATCTCTCCTCTAATTTCGATCTTAACTGCTCCCTCAGCTTATTCATATCTTCCTCTCCAACCGCTCGAACCTGCCTGCTTGTTCCGCCCTCTAAATCACTTTCGTTTTTGGCCAAAAATTCAGTTCTTGAAAACCCGTCAACCGTGAATTCGCTGTCGGCCGCCAGATTATACTCGGCTCCAATCTCTTTCGCGCTTATTTCAGCCTTTACTTCCCCCCAACGATCAACTCCGCTGACCAAATCCGCACTTTTGGAAGCAATTGTAACTTCATTATCTAAAACAAATCTTAAATTCCCCGGCCCAATCAGTTCGGTCCCTGCCGTAAGAGTTTCTCTTTCTTCCGTCCGGTTAAAAATTGTCAGTTCCCCGGACGCTTTGTCGCCGATTAATTTCTCTCCGGAAGTGCCAATGCTTGCTTGATCGCTGATTTCCGACTCGACCAGTTCCAGTGAAATCAGGCCGGATTCCGTTCTTAATTCTCCTGCCGCCGAATCTAATGTCACTTCCTGGTCTTGAACAATTTCTTTTGCCGTAACATAAATTTCCAAATCCAGTTTGGCCAAATACCAACTCGAACCCAACAGCAAGCCTAAACCGGCTAATACCAATGGGATCAAGATTAAAACCCGTTTATTCTTTAACCTCGGCAGTCGGGGAAAAGAAAATTTTGAAAAAATTTTCTTGAAAAAAGGTTGTTTGTTTTGTTTTAGCTCGGGTTTCAGCTTGGGTTTCGGCTCAGGTTTCGGCTTGGGTTTTTGCGATTGTGAACTGGGCACATCTTGAGACGAAGACGGCCGGTTGTCCGGTCCGGCACCGGCTAAATCCTGTTCAGTAAAATCAAACGGCAGAGCACTTTTTGGGGCAATTTCTTTTTCATTAACAACCACCTCTCCCTCACCGGCCTGCTTTAGAATTAACTGGCTTATATATTTAAAGGTTTCCGGCCACAATAAGGTTCTTAAATTCGGTTTATTTTCAAAAACACCCGCACTTTCCCAGTCAAAATCTATCAGTTTACTTTTTATCCGATCATTCACCCCGCCCCAAAAAACCAAGTTTTCAGGCAAAATAAGGGAGGAATTTATTCTTTTCAAGAAAATAGCAATATCTTCAGGTAAAAACTGGTCGCCGTTTTCCAATTCTTCTCTTGCTTTTACGGCCTGATCCTTAACTACCGTCACTCTTAAATGCTCGCGTCCCAAATAGACGGCGGCAAAATCCTCATAAAACTGGGAAAAGATTTCGTCTCCCACTAAAAAACCAAGCGGAGTTAATTTTAGCCGTTCGCAAATATCTTTAAGCAGTTTCTTTTTGCTCTGGAGTAATTCCCCCTGATTACTAATCCAAAACGGAGAAAAAATAAAAACCGCTTCCTGAGGAGATTCAATTTCTTCTAAAGCCGACAAACATTCTTCTTGTCCGCTTTTTATATAATCTGCCAACTTATTTTCATCTTCGTTCCAGTTTTTAGCCTGGGCAAGCACTAACTCCTTATCAGCTAAAAGTAAACCGACCACTGTGTCCGTTTCTTCAATAAGGATTAGCCATCTGGCGCTGTTCATGATTTCAGTTTAGCATAAATTCGGCGCTTGCCGGAACCCGAAGATTTTTCTTTAACAATTATAAACTCGCCCAGTTCGCCGGTCGAGTCAACATGAGGTCCGCCGCAGACCTCTTTTGAAAAATCTCCAATTGAATATACTTTAACCTGGTCGGGGTAGTTTTTCCCCGGAATTAATTGAGCTTCTATCTCCGCCCGCTTCAGTGGCATATTTTCCTTATTTACCGGGAGGTCTTGGTTTATTTTTTGATTAATCAAATCCTCTATTTGCTTAAGCTTTTCTTCAGTCAAGGCCGCGGTGTGAGTAAAATCAAACCTCAGCTTTTCCGGAGTTATCGCCGAACCGGCTTGTTTAACATGACTGCCTAATATTTCTCTTAAAGCCTGGTGGAGTAAATGCGTTGCAGTGTGAAGTTTGGTTGTTTCTTCATTCTGTTCCGCCAGCCCGCCTCTAAACATTCCTTTGGATGCCTGGCGGGATTTTTTCTTATGCTGCTGGATTAATCTCTTGAATTCATCCCAATCCGGTTTCACCCCTGGTTTTATTCTTTTTACTTCTTCGGCAGTTATTTCGGGCGGAAAACCGTAGCTTTGATACAAATCAAAAACCACCTGCCCGGAAAGAGTTTGGTCAACTTTTTCTAATTCTTTTTTTAGTAAGCCCAAGCCCTGCTCTAAAACCCGATTAAACTTCTCTTCTTCCGCTGTTGCCTGGTTTAGTATAAACTTTTTATTCGAAGCTAATTTTTCGTAACTATCCTGATAAAGTGAAATTATGGTTTCAATTACCGGTGTAACAAAACTTTGTTCAATTCCAATCAATCGACCGAACCTGACCCCGCGCCGGATTAACCGCCGCAGCATATAACCGTGCTTGGTATTACTCGGGACAATTTTTTCTCCTAAAATAAAAGCTGCCCCTCTCAAGTGATCGGCAATTATTCTAATTGCTCGGTCTGCTTCATCGCTTTGCCCATATTCTTTCCCGCTTATCTTTTCTATTTCTTTAATAATATTATTAATTATCTCAATCTGATAATCGTCGTTATGACCTTGTAATACCGCTGCCATCCTGGCCAGCCCCATCCCGGTATCAACATTTTTCTGTTCCAGCTTTTGATAACTGCCGTCTTTCCGCCGATTGTATTCAATAAAAACATTATTCCAAATTTCAAGCCATTTACCGCAGTCACAGCCGGGCTGGCACTCACCGCCGCACTTCTCTTTGCCGGTGTCATAAAATATTTCGGTGTCCGGCCCGCCCGGTCCGGTCTCGCCGGCCTCCCACCAATTCTCCTTCCTCCCCCTTGGAAAGATTTTATTTTCAGCCAAACCAACTTCAAGCCAAGCTTGCCGGGTTTCTTTGTCAAAAGGAGCATTTTCATCACCTTTAAAGATTGTTACCGCTAATTTTTCAGGCTCAATCTCTAAAACCCCGATTAAAAATTCCCAGCTGTATTCAATCGACTTTTTTTTGAAATAATCACCCAGCGACCAATTTCCCAGCATTTCAAACCAAGTGTGATGGTGTTTATCGCCGACTTCTTCAATATCCCCCGTCCTCAAGCATTCTTGGACATCAGCCAACCGACGGCCCAAAGGGTGCTCCTGGCCCAAAAGATAAGGGACCAACGGATGCATCCCGGCGGAAATAAACAAAGTGGATGA
Source organism: uncultured Gammaproteobacteria bacterium (assembly GCA_964505765.1). Taxonomy (GTDB): domain Bacteria; phylum Patescibacteriota; class Microgenomatia; order UBA12405; family JAHJSD01; genus CAZDJQ01. Next base: position 44,952 of record CAZDJQ010000001.1, read on the forward strand.
ATCCCCCTCGGGAATTAACGGCGCCGACGGAATCCAAGCATGATCTTTTTCTTCAAAAAACTGTTTATATTTTTTGATTAATTGGCCGCGGTTAAGTTTCAACATATTTACT
>CAZDJQ010000001.1:45163-59592 GCA_964505765.1 uncultured Gammaproteobacteria bacterium
AAACTGTTTATATTTTTTGATTAATTGGCCGCGGTTAAGTTTCAACATATTTACTGTGAGTATAGCGTAAGTATAAATAAAAGTTAAGCATTAAGCTTACTTCCGTTTGAAGAATCTTCTTTTGCGATTTTTATTTTCCTCTTCCCGGCCGGCTATTTGTTCAGTCGATAAATCCGGTTCAGCACTATCTCCTTTACCTTTAATCTCCTCAATTATGTCACCAATGTTATCCCGCTTCGTCCACAAGGTTCCTAATGCGGTTAAAATAGTAACCGCGCTTAAACTCTGCTTTACTTTTTCTTTTACAATTGCGCTTGTTTCCTCAACATCAGCACTTACTTTATCCAGTTTAGTTAAAACCCGCCGGACTTCTCTTAAAATCAAAATCACCCAAACCCCGACCGTCACAAAGATTATTGTTAAAGAAGCAACGGAAACAATTAAAACAATTTGGATTGCTGTCTGCATACTCTATCTTCCAATCTAACAACTTGTTTTGGCCTTGTCAATTACCGAACTCTCTACTAAATTCTCTTGACCGGCCGGACGGAGAAATTACTTCAATTTGAAATTCATCTTTACCTTCCGGTATCGGGTAGGTAAACCCACCGTTTTCATCAAGCAAAATCACTTCTTCATCTATTTTTAAAGTTGCTTGAGGGTTGGTTTTTCCGGTTAACACGTATCCCTGTTCCCGAGAACTAACCCGCCTGATCCGGACGTTCGGCGGCCGGACGTAAGTCCAATACTGATAGCCGAGATAAATCAAAAACAAAGTAATTATAAAACTGACCCCAAAATACTTCACCCATTTTTGTCCCCAGCCGAACTTTGAAAAATCGAGCTTTTTTGTTTGTTCTGTTTTAATATAGTCCCGTCTGAAAAAAGCCAGCATTTTTTCCCGGTCTAAATTTAGAAAATTTGCATATTTTCTAACATAAAGCGAAGGGTAAAGGCCTTCGGGAAGATGTTGATAATCTTCGTCTTCCAGTGCTTGCAGAAAATTTAAAGGAACTTTAATCTCATCGGCCACCTGTTCCAAACTTAAATCTTTTGCTTGACGTTCCTGTTTAAAAATTTGGCCGACTTTTTTCATGGTCAAGAAGTTTCTTTAGCAATTATTTTTCTTGCTTTTGACCCCCGCGGCGGCCCGACAATTCCCGCTCTTTCTAATTGATCTAAAATCCGGGCGGCCCGGGCATAACCAATCCTCAATTTTCGCTGCAGCAATGAAGCCGAACCCTTGTCAGCATTTAATACCAAATTTTTAGCTTTGTCAAAATATTCGTCTCTTTCTTCCCCGTCAACCAACATTACGTTGTCGGCGATGGCAACCGGCTGTTTGATTACCTCTTTTCTATACTTTGCCTCTCCCTGCTGTTTTAGAAAGTTCACCATTTGCCCGACTTCTTCATCAGTAATATACGGGCCCTGGATTCGGGTTGGTTTTGCCTGATCCGGAGGAATGTAAAGCATATCTCCGTCACCTAATAATTTTTCCGCTCCGGTCGTATCTAAAATTACCCTTGAATCAGTGTTGCTTGCCACCGCAAAAGAAAGCCGAGTCGGAATATTCGCCTTTATCAATCCGGTTAAAACATCAACTGAAGGCCGTTGGGTAGCCAAAACCAAGTGAATTCCGGTTGCTCTTGCCATCTGGGCAATTCGACAAATATTATCTTCAACTTCAGTTGGAGAAAAAAGGATAATATCAGCCAATTCGTCAATAATGATCAAAATGTAAGGCCGCTGTTTTTCTTCGCTGACCATCTTATTATAAATTCCTAAATTTCTGGCTCCCTGTTCAGACAAAAGCTCATAGCGGCGGTCCATTTCTTGAACCGCCCATTTTAAAGCGGAAATCACTTTTTCCGGTGCCGTTATCACCGGGGTTAATAAATGCGGAATACCATTGTAACGCTGTAATTCAACTCTTTTAGGGTCAACCAAAATCATCCGGACTTCCTCGGGATTAGTTCTAAACAAAACAGTTGAAATCCAGGAATTTATCAAAACACTTTTCCCGGAACCGGTCTGGCCGGCAATTAAAACGTGAGGCATTTTCTTTATATCCGCCGCCTGGATGTCTCCGGAAACATCTATCCCCAACGGGACTGCCACTTTTGAATCCAATTTTTTAAGCGGTTTAGAAGTCAGCATTTGTTTAAGCGGAACTATTGCCGGAGACTTATTCGGCACCTCGACTCCCACTAATGACCGGCCTGGAATAGGCGCTTCAATTCGTATTTGGCCGGTAGGAGCCGCTAAAGCTAAAGCCAAGTCTGTTGCCCGCGATGTAATTTTAGATAATTTGGTTCCCAAGGCAACTTCCAAAGCATACTGCGTAACCGAAGGACCGCGGTTGATTTCTTTAACTCTGGCCGTTATCCCGAAAGATTCAAGGGTTTCCTCAATCGTATCGGCATTGTCACGAACATTTCCCCGATCCGCGTCAGTTCCCAAATCATCACGAAGAAACTCCAATGATGGATATTCCCACTCCTCTGGAAAGTCCGGACCGGGGCTATCGGTTAAATCACTGAATTCATCCTGCGCCGGCTTCGGCTCAACCGATTCTTTTTCTTGTTTGGTCCTTTTCTTCCCTGCTGTCTTTTTAGTTTCACCCTGATCAGTCTTTTGGTCGCTGATAAAAGCCGGCTGCTGGACTTTTTTTTCTTTCGGCTTGAAAATATACCGGCTGATTGTCTGTAAAATTTGGGCCAGGTTTTCCCAAAGCTGTTCCAGCGAAGTATTAAATAAAACTATTAAACCAATTACCGCCAGCGCGGTAAATAAAATAAAACTCCCTGGGGAACTGATAAAAAAAGCACTCTGCTCCCAAATCCACCAGCCGACTTTTCCCGACTTAAACAAGCCCAATAAGCCGAACAAAAAAATTACCGTGCCGACAACTACATTTAAACTTCTCAACGCTGTTTTAAATCGGCTGAAAAAAACTGAAATTAACAAAAAAAGAAACGGTAAAAAAACTGAAACCAAACCCAAATAATCCAGGTAGGCCTGGTTCAGCCGGATTAAAGCCACTCCTTTCCTTAAAAAGGAAAAAATACTGATAAACCCAAGTAGGCCGAAAAAAATTGAAAATATTGACCGCCAGGTTTTTCTGCTTAATTTTTTCTTATTCTTTTTTTTCTTTGCCATTTAGCAAAATTAAATTTCTAATAGCACCGGCAGAATAATCGGCTCTCTCCCGGTTTCCTGCTTGACATATTCTTCCAGCTCTCCCTGAACTTGATAGCGGATATTATTAAAATCATAAACCGGTTCCCTAGCTTTATTATATGATTTTGCCGCCACTTTCTCAATCTTCCCCAACAGCTTTTTACTCTCTTTCATATAAACAAATCCTCGAGAAGCTACTGTTGCCCCTTCAATCAACTCTTTTGTCTCGCTGTCAATATTTAAAATCAAAACAATCATTCCGTCTTTAGACAAAATTCGCCTGTCCCTCAACACCGTCTCTCCGACATCCCCAATCCCCAAGCCGTCAATTAAAACTCGGCGGGCTTGATATTGATAGGAAAAATCTACTTTTCCGTTCTCCCAAAAAGTCGGCATTTTATTCTCTTTCGGGAGCAAAACATTATCTGCATTCTCCCCCATTTTATTAATTAAAGCTTTGTATTGGAAAGCGTGCCTGGCTTCGCCGCCGATCGGCAAATAATACTCCGGTGCAACTAAATTAGCCAGCATTGCCAATTCCTGCTGCGATCCATGGCCGGAAACATGCAGCGTCTCTCCCAACTCCTCATAAACGACCTCCGCTTTAAGTTTTATCAACTGGTTGATCAGCCGCAAAACCGCATCAGAAGTTCCGGGGACATAATCGGGCGAGGAAAAAATAAATTTGTCCTCTTTTTTTACTTTTATTTTGTGCTTTCCCAACACCACCCTGGACAAACTTGACCCTGCCTGGCCTAAGCTTCCGGCAATTAAATAAGTGACCTTATCGTCCGGCATTTTCAAGGCCTTGTAATAGTCGACCAAATCTTGATCGTTCAGGTTTTTTAAATAGCCTAATTTTCTTGCAATTTCTACATTCTTTTGAATTGACATCCCGACTAAAGCAATTTTTCTTCCGTATTTTTTAGAAGCATTTACTGCCGCCTGCCAACGGTAGACATTTGAAGAAATCGCCGTTACAAACACTCTCCCTTTTGCCTGATGAATCTCCTCTTCAAAAACTTCATTTAAAATTCTTTCTGACGGGGAATGACCTTTTTTCTCTGCCCCGAGACAATCACTCAACAAACAGCGAATGTTTTTTTTGCCGAAGGCGGCAATTCTACCCAGCTCGGGTTGAATTCCATCCGGTGGAGTCAAATCAAATTTAAAATCCGTTCCGTGGTAAAAATTACCGGCCGGGGTCTCAATTAATAAATGATAACAATCCGGCAGGGAATGAGTAACCCTGGCCGCACTGACTTTAAATTTTCCGGCTCTTATCTGCTGCTCCGGAGTAAATTCTTTGACATTTGCCTGAACTCCGGACTCATTCAATTTATCTTTAACCATCGCTGCCGCCAGCTTTGACCCGAAAACCGAAACTTTCTTGGGTAAATCCGGAAGCAAAAATGACAAAGCCCCGATATGGTCCTGGTGGCCGTGGGTTAAGACAATTGCTCTAATCTTGTCTTTTCTTTTAAGCAAATAAGTAAAATCCGGAATAACCAAGTCTACTCCCAGCGTTCCTCTTTCCGGAAAGCCGATCCCGCAGTCAACCACTAAAATTTGATCATTTTCTTCTTTGCCGTCCGGCAAATAATGATAAGCAAACATGTTTGTCGTTACTTCTGAAAAATTATTCGAAGCAACAATTCTTAACGCATCCATAATAATATCCTCTCTTTATAAATCATAAATAATAAATTACCATTTTGGTAAATAGTCATCAATACTCTCTGAAGTTATTTCAACCTTTTCTTTTTCTTTTTTAACAATCAGCATGGCGACTTTGCGGCAGATACCTTCAATCGTTCGATTCAAGGTTCTAACTCCAGCGTCATATCCTAACGGCCGCACTATTTTGGGCCAACACTCATCGGCAATTGTGATTTCTTCCGGTTTCAGCCCGGTCGACTCAATTGCTTTCGGCAGTAAATACTCTTTGGCAATAACAATTTTTTCATCATCAGTGTAAGTCGGCATTTCCAGCACTTCCAACCGGTCTTTTACTGCCGTCGCTATCCGCCGGGTATGGTTGGCGGTAGTAATAAAAATTGCCTTAGACAAATCAAAAGGGTGATCAATAAAATAATCATTAAATTTGTCATTTTGGGCCGGGTCAAGCAGTTCTACCAATACTCCCATAATAGTATTTAAAGAATCGTCAGCCACTCGGTCAATTTCATCTAATAAAATTACCGGATTCTTTGTCTGCGCCCGACGCAAACCTTTTATAATCTGGCCGGGTTCCGCTTCCGGATAAGATCTTGGTTTTCCCCTTAGATACTGGGGATCTCCCAACCCACCGAAAGGAATTCTAATTAATTCTCTGTTCAAGGAATCCGCAATTGATTTAGCAATAGTGGTCTTCCCGGTTCCGACCAAACCGACAAAACATAAAACCGGGGCCTGATCAATCTCTCCTGCTCGTTTTTCCTGAAGAATCAATACCGACAAATATTCCATAATACGCTCTTTTATTCTTTCAAGACCGTAATGGCTTTTATTCAGCATTTTTTGGGCGTGATCTAAATCCAAATTGTCCTCGCTTTCTTTTTCCCAAGGCAAATTGGTTATCCAATCAACCCAATGCCATAACCGGTCAATCCCCTGCCAATACCACTCACCTTCTCCTGCTCTTCTTAATCGCTCTATTTCTCGTTCTGCTTTATCAACCAAACCGATTGGTAAATCCGCTTGTTCTACCTGTTCTGCTAATTGATCCAAATCCTGTTTTAGACCCTTCTTTTTCTTTTTTTGTTTTTCCGTCATATTATTAATTCTAACCGTTTCTATCATTAGTTGCAAATAAATTGTGAGGAGATGTAATTATTTATCGTCAGTATTATCAAAGCGAGGCTCAACTAAAACGAGATTATATCGGCCGCGGTCGTCAATTTCCTCCAGCTCAACCTTAACTTTCTCTCCAACCTCCAAAACATTTTGAGCGTCCTTAATATAGCGTTTTCCCATTTTGGAAACGTGGACTAACCCTTTCCGGCCGGGTAAAAATTCCACAAACGCCCCAAACGGCTCCACTCTGGTGACTGCTCCATCAAAAACTTCACCCGGGCTTACTTCTCTAGTGATTGCATCAACTTTATTTACTGCCTGCTTTACTTTATCCCGATCAGTCCCGACAATGCTCACTGTTCCGTCATCTTCCACATCTAAGGTGCATTCGGTTTCTTCACTTATTTTTTTGATAACTCTCCCGCCCGGACCGATTAGATCGCCGATCTTTTTCACCGGAATTTGTTTAATCACTATCTTCGGTGCGTATTCGGACACTCTTTTTCTCGGCTTTTCAATAACCGCCTCAATCTTTTCGATAATCATTTCTCTTGCCCGCTTGGCTCTTTCCAAAGCTTGTTCAATGATCTCCATTGAGATTCCGGATAGTTTAGTATCTACTTGGACTGCAGTTATTCCTTTTTTCGTCCCGGTCACTTTAAAATCCATATCGCCGTTAAAATCTTCCGCCCCCTGCATGTCGGTCAATAAAACGTAATCGTCACCCTCCTGAACCAACCCGACCGCAATTCCCGCCACTGGGCGTTTAATCGGCACTCCGGCATCCATCAGCGACAGCGTTGAACCGCAAGTGCTCGCCATTGAAGTCGACCCGTTTGAACTCATTATTTCTGATACTAGCCGAATCGTATAGGGAAAATCACTTTCCGCTGGAATAACCGGCTTCAAAGCTCTCTCCGCTAATGCTCCGTGGCCAATCTCCCTTCGTCCGGGATAACCAAACCGACCGGTCTCGCCGACAGAATAAGGAGGGAAAAAATAATGATGTATATAGCGCTTAGTTTCTTCCCCGACCGGAGTTTCCATCCACTGCTTCAGAGATAATCCCCCTAAAGTTGCCACGGTCAACGCTTGTGTTCGTCCGCGTTCAAACAGAGCCGAACCATGTGTCCGTGCTAAAAGCCCGACTTCAATATTTATTGGTCTAACTTCATCCAACCCCCGCTTATCTATCCGTTTTTCAGCCAGCATTCTTTTTCGAAATTCTTTTTTAAACAGCTCGGAAACAATCTCTTTGACCAACTTCCCGCTTACTCCTTCAAAATCATCACTCAATTGTTCGGCGTATTCTGCAATTAATTCTCTGGCTCCTTCCCCGTTGTCATACAATTGATCGACTAAATCCGGAATTTTTTTACTCGCTTGCTGTCTAATTTTCTTTTCAACCGGGTCGGCCTTGTTTTTAATATTAATTTTTTCTTTGCCGGCTTTTTTTCTAAAATCTTCAATTGCTTCAATAATCTTTTCACCCTGGCTCTTGGCAAATTCAACCGCTCCGTAAAAATCTGCTTCCGCTAATTCCTCTACTCCGCCCTCAAGCATGACGATCCCTTGTCTGCTGACGCTGACCACCAAATCCAGATCCGACTCTTCTTGTTCAGAAGCAGACGGGTTTACAAAATAATTTCCTTTGCGGAAGCCAACCCGAACTATTCCCAACGGACCCTGCCAAGGATGTTCAGAAATATGAAGCGCCGCCGAAGCGCCGATTGCCGATAAAATATCAGGGTTGTTTTCATGATCAACCGATAAAACCGTTAAAACTATCTGGGTTTCCTTTTTGAAATCTTTCGGGAACAAGGGACGGGCAGACCGGTCAATCATTCGAGCGTTAAGAATCGCTTCTTCTGAAGGTTTGCCTTCCCGCTTCACCCAGCGGCTGCCCTTGATCACCCCGCCGGCATACAATCGCTCAATATATTCAATATAAAGCGGGAAATAATCAATTCCTTCTCGAGGTTCACTGGCAACTACTGTCGCCAAAACCGCTGTTCCGCCGCATTGAACCATTACCGCCGCATCCGCTTCATGAGCTAAATGGCCGGTTTTTAATTCTATTTCCTTCCCGCCTAATTCAAATTTTTTTACAATTTCCTTGTCAATCATTTTTTCAATCCAATACTTTTAATTAAGTTCTCGTACCGCTCTTGATCGCGGGAGTTTAAATAACGCAATAATCTCCGCCTTTTGGCAACTAAACTTAGTAACGCCACTTTTGCCGGGGCATCGTGGCCGTGATCTTCAAGATGCTGTTGAAGATTTTCAATCCGCTGAGTTAATAAGCCCACTTGAACTTCGGGAGAACCGGTGTCTCCTTTGTCGCGTCTATATTTTTTTAAAATTTTATTTTTTTCTTCTGTTGTTAAGGGCATACAAATATCTCTCCGATTTACATCTAATAAATAATAGCAAAAAACAAAGCATTTACAAGTGACTGTTTAAACTTTAGGTGTAGTTGCTCCGGTAAAAACAGGAGGTTTCCCTATCTCAGAAGATTTTTCTTCTGGTCTTTTTGTTTCAACTTGTTTCTGCTGTCTTTGCCTTTCTGACTTTTCTTTAATCCTCAAACAATAAGCAGCGGTTTCCAAAGCAATTGAATCGGCTTGTTCAAAGCGATCAGTTGCTTTTTTGATGCCCAAATAAAAATTATGAGCCGCCTGCCCGGGAATTTGAAAATTGCCCCGGCTGATTAGGCTGATTAATGATTCTGACAAACTGCCTTTTGACTCAACCACATTAACTTTTGCCCAATCCCGATTATTTCCGGTCCGGGAAATCCAAATCCAATCTCCGCTGTTTACAATTTCTTCCTCCCAATCCACTCCCAAAACAAACCCGGCATCATACTCAGGCAGACCTTTTTCAATTTCTACTTGCGACGGATTAACCACTTTCTCACTGTTTCTAAATTCCACTTTTAAACTTAATCGATCATTCTCTTCACTGGAATCAACCCGCTCGATATCTTCAAGGGGGCAGTCAAAAATTATTCTCAGCTGATTGCTTTTGCCGAAAATATTTTCAACAAAATTTTCCGTTCCTGCCAAATTCGAAGCTTCACTGGACAACGACTGCGGGGTGTAAAGAGTAACCTCTTTGTTTAATGAAACCAGCAGCGCCGCTAAACCGGTTGCCGCTGCCGCGGAATCATACACTTGGCCGTCGGCCACAATTAAAAACCGGTCATTATTTAAAATAATCTTGCTGGTTTGTTCAAACCGGCTGTCCTGTTTTTGGATTTTATTTTGCATCTGATTTTTCATCTTTATAGGATACTACCATATCCCCGGCTTTAAAGTCAAGCGGTGGGGAGAAAACTAATCCGAACTCTCGGTCTTTTTTTGCTTTATTAATCTCAGCTTCGTGATGTCTCATCGAAGCGGCGACACTTTGGCCGGCCGACTCCTCATTCCGAAGTAATAGAATCTTTTCGCCTTGCAGAATCTCTCCTTCAACCACTTTACAGCCGGCAATTGGTTTTCCTTCTATTTTAAATTCCGCCAGTATCTCCGCTCTACCGAAAATCCGTTTTTCTTCCAATGGATCTTTTTTCTCCTCGATCAATTTTTTTACTTCATCGATTAACTCATAAATAATATCGGTTTTAAATATTTTTAAATTGGTTTGTTCTATTACCCGTTTAGCAGAAGCAGATAAATTAACCCGGTAGGCAAACAGCCTGGCCCCGGTGGTTTGAGCCAAGAAAACATCACTATCGGTAACTTCCCCGACACTGGCATTAATCACTTCCACTCTAGCCGGCAGATTAGCTAAAATTGCTTCAATGCTCCCTTGAACGTCAGCTTTTAAAACAACTTTAAACAATTCGTCCTCCTCTACCCTTTCTGGCTGTCCTGGCTCCGCCTGTTCGGGTTCCGGACCAACCGGCGCCCCCACCGGCGGAACTTGTTTAAATCCCAACACCTCAACCGCATCGCCGGGCAGGGCTTGATCTACTCGTTCACCTTTCCAATTATTCAACGCTTTTACTTTTGCCTTGATTTCCTCGGCATAAATTTCCTGGCCGCATTCCAGTTTCCCTTGTTTAACCAACACCGTTGCCAACGCTCCTTTTGCCTTATCATGGCTTGATTCTATAATCACCCCTTTTAATTTTTGGTTGGGTTTCGCTTTTAAATCCTGCATTTCCGCCATTAATAAAATCATCTCTAATAATTCATCAATCCCTTTCCCCGTTTCGGCAGAGACCGGCACCATCACAATTTCTCCGCCGTAATTTTCAACAATAATTTCAATTTCGGCCAATTGCCCCTTCAGCTGTTCTAAATCCGCAGTCGGCAAATCTATTTTGTTGGCCGCTACCAAAAAAGGCACTTCCGCCGCTTTAATGTGGTTATAACTCTCTTTAGTTTGTTCTTGCACCCCTTCATCAGCCGCCACCACTAAAACTACTAAATCGGTTACGTCAACCCCTCTGGCTCTTAGTTTGGTAAAAGCGGCATGGCCGGGAGTATCAATAAAGGTGATTTTTCTTTTTTCGCCCTCTTGATCAACCGTAATTTGAGACGCTCCAATGTGCTGAGTTATTCCTTCTGTTTCTTTTGTCTGAACTCTTGTTTCCCGGATTTTATCTAAAAGCGAAGTTTTACCGTGGTCGATATGACCAACCAAAGTCACGATTGGAGGTCGGGCAGTATTCTGATCTGGTGTTTTTTTGTTTGCTTTGGCCATAGTAAAGATTTATCCTGCTTAACATTTTTTATTTACTCCGAACTTTTTTCTTCGACTGCTTTCTTCCCTTCTTCTGTTTCAGCTTTTCCTTTAACTTTAATTTCATAGCCGACTAATTCTCCGGCTAAGCGGACATTTTCGCCGCCGTCGCCAATTGCCATTGCCAACTCTTCTTCCGCCACTTCCACCACTACCCGATTTTTTTCTTCATCCAGTTCTACCAGGTCGACATCTTTAGCCGGCGACAAGGCCGCTTCAATAAAGTGCTCAATATTTTCACTGTAGGGAATAACATCAACCTTCTCCTCATTTAATTCCCGAATAACCGCCTGGACCCTTACTCCTTTTTGACCGACGCATGAACCGACCGGGTCGACTCCCGCCTGAGTGGAATTAACCGCCACCTTGCTCCGCTGGCCGGCCCGCCGGGCAATTTTTTCAATAACAACCGCCCCGGAATTTACTTCCGGCACTTCCCGCTTAAATAATTCCACCACCAACTGCGGGTCAGCTCGGGAGACAATTATTCTCTCTTTCTCCTCAACCTCTTCAATTCCTTTTATATAAAAGGCCATTCTTTCAGAAGAAGGATAATTTTCGTTATTTATCTGTTCGTTTTTAGGCAGTAATGCTTCCGCTCTACCAATTCCAACTACAATCTGCGGACCTTCCCGGCGGAGGACGACACCGCTAATTAAACTGCCTACTTTATCTTCAAATTCACTAATAACCGCTTGTTTTTCTGCCTCTCTTATCTTCTGTAAAATAACCTGTTTTGCGGTTTGAGCCGCGATTCTTCCAAACCCGGGCGGAGTAACATCTTCTTTTTCATCATCTTCTTTAATCTCAAACACTTTAGTCTCTCCGGTTTCCGGATCAAGAGTTACTTCATATTCCTTTTCTTCATCTATTTCAATCCCTTTTTCCTTTGCATCCCGCTTAAAAGCGGCTAAAATCGCCTCTTCCACTGATTCTATGACTACCTCGGCATTAATATTTCTCTCACCGGCAATTTGAGCAACTGCCGCGGCAAACTCGGTTTTTGGTATCTTTTTTAAATCAATCATTGCTGTTGCAAGTTTAACAAATATGCTAAGAATTATCAATTTCCGCTTCTTATTGTAACAATTATCCCCTTCAATGTTATAATGTATTTATGGCGCAGAACTTAGACGAACTCGAATTTAAAACCCCGATGATGAGGCAATATCTAGAAATTAAAAAGAAACATAAAGACGCCCTGTTGCTTTTTCGGCTGGGCGACTTTTATGAACTTTTTTTAGCCGATGCCAAAATCGCCGCTGAAATTCTCGGGATCGCTTTAACCAAACGAAGCCGCGGTCGGGACGGAGACATTCCAATGTGCGGCATCCCCTACCACGCGTTGGAAACTTATTTGGGCAAATTAATTAAAACCGGAAACAAAGTCGCCATCTGCGAGCAGATGCAGGATGCCGGTCAAACTTCCGGCATGGTTGAGAGAAAAGTTGTCCGGGTGGTCACACCGGGAACGGTTTTAAATGACAAAAATTTGGAACAGAAAGAAAACAATTATTTATTAGGATTGGAATTCAACAACAAGTATTTGGGCCTTGCTTACGTTGATTTATCCACCGGCGAAATCTACATCCATCAAACCCCTTATCAAGACCTGGAAAAAAAATTAGCTTCCCAATTACAGCAGATTAAACCAACTGAGATTGTTTCTTCCCACCAAAACTACAATAACCCCAAAATCCTTCGGGGACTGCGGCTCGTTTCCGACACTAATATTTTCCCTTTTGACCACTGGGAAAAAAATTCCCAAAATTTTGAAAAGCATTTAAAAGAACACTTCCAAGTCCAAACTTTTGACGGCTTCGGCTTGTCTAAAGACAAACACGGTTTAGGTCTTAAAGCCGCTTCCGGACTGCTCGGCTACTTAAAGGAAACTCAGCAAAGCAGTCTAAACCACCTTAAAAAACTTACCCCGTTTTGGTCAAAAGACTTCCTTCGGCTGGATTCGATGACCATTACCAATTTAGAATTATTTACCACCATCCGCGGTCAAAAGGGCGGAACTTTAATTGAGGTGCTTGACCAGACCCGAACAGCCGCCGGCGGCAGAAAACTCCGCCAATGGCTGCTTAAACCCTTAAATCATCAGAAAAAAATAAACCGGCGCTTGGATGCAGTGGAGATATTAAAACAAAAACGCCGGCAAAGACAAGAAATTGAGGACTTATTAAGTCAAGTTCTGGATATTGAAAGATTAATTTCTCGGATTTCAGTCGGAACCGCTAATCCCAGAGATTTAGAAGCCTTAAAAGTCAGTTTAATCAACATTGAAAAGATAAAACGATTTTTGGATAATGATTTAGAAAATTTAAGCTATCTACTTCCCAATCAATTAGTTGAGGAAAACAAACCCTTAGTTAAACTGCTTGATAACAGCATAAAAAAAGACCCCCCGGCCGGATTATCCGACGGCGGCTACATTGCCGACGGAGTCTCTGAACAGCTTGATGAATACCGGCAGACCTTAAAAGGCAGTAAATCCTGGCTTAAGCAATTCCAACAGCAGGAACGGGAAAAAACCGGGATCAACACGCTAAAAGTATCTAAAAATAAAGTATTCGGATTTTATATTGAAGTCAGCAAATCCCAAATAAGCAAAGTCCCCGACCATTATATCCGCAAACAAACCCTGGTTAATTCCGAACGCTACATCCTCCCGGAATTAAAACAAAAAGAAGAAACCGCATTGCAGGCGGAGGAAAACGTCAAGCAGATAGAAAAACAAATCTTTGAAAAATTATTAAATCAAATTATGGATTATGCCCAACCGGCTCAAGAAATCGCCGGCCAAACCGCTAAGCTCGATGTTTACACATCGCTGGCAGTTATCGCTGAAAAAAACCGATATACCCGGCCGGAAATAAGCACCAAAGGAAGCCTGAAAATTAAAAACGGCCGTCATCCGGTCATTGAGCAGATGCAGGACAATCAATCATTCATCCCCAATAATGTTGAGCTCAACAAGAAGCACCGCCAGGTTTTATTAATCACCGGACCGAATATGGCCGGAAAATCCACTTACTTGCGCCAGACCGCTTTAATCACTCTTCTGGCTCAAATGGGCAGTTTTGTTCCGGCTGACAAAGCAGCCATCCCGTTAAGAGACCAAATCTATACCCGGGTCGGCGCCTCGGATAACCTGGTCCGGGGCCAATCAACCTTTTTAGTTGAAATGTCGGAAACCGCCCGGATTTTAAATAACTGCACAGATAAAAGCCTTATCATTTTTGATGAAATCGGCCGGGGGACCAGCACCTTTGACGGAATGAGTATTGCCTGGGCGGTTATTGAATATTTAGTTGAACACAAAAACAAAAAGGCGTTCACTTTGTTTGCCACTCACTATCATGAACTGACTGCTCTGGCCAAAAAATTTCCCGGGGTGGAAAACATGCAGATGGCGATTGATCAAGACAAAGACAGCATCATCTTTTTGTATAAAGTCAAACCCGGACGGGCTTGGCAGAGCTACGGGGTTGAAGTGGCTGAGCTGGCTGGACTGCCCGACCAAGTCACCCGGCGGGCCCAGCAGATTTTGCGTCAGGTTAAGAAAAACCAAAAACAGATATCGCTGGCTTCATCAGCGGAAAAATCAGACGATTCCAAACAAACTAAACTTAGCTTCGACAACTGACAAGGGTTGAAACAGATATATTTAGAGCATGCCTCTGAGCGGTCAG
>CAZDJQ010000001.1:59692-62341 GCA_964505765.1 uncultured Gammaproteobacteria bacterium
AAAAATAAAAAAACTGTCTCAAAATTTAATCAACCAAATCGCCGCCGGCGAAGTCGTCGAACGTCCGGCATCAGTTGTTAAAGAATTAGTCGAAAATGCGATCGACGCTCAAGCGGATTTTATTGAGATAAAAATTGAAAACGGCGGCAAATCAAAAATCATAATCAAAGACAACGGCCGGGGAATGGACAAACAAGACGCTGTTCTTGCTTTTGAAAGCCACACCACCAGCAAAATCAATTCAATTGTGGATTTAAATAGAATCACTTCTTATGGTTTCCGCGGTGAAGCCTTGGCTTCCATTGCCTCTATTTCTAAAATTGAATTAAAAACTAAAACCAAAAATCAAGAACAGGCAAGCCACCTTATTATCGACGCCGGCCGAATAAAAAAAACTACCGCTTGTGCTCATCCGACCGGAACAACAATTATTGTTGATGATTTGTTTTACAATGTCCCGGCCCGGCAAAAATTTTTAAAAACTACTCGGACCGAATTCAATCACATTCGAGACTGGCTCCGGGCGCAAGCCTTGGCACTGCCTGAAATCGGCTTTACTCTTCACCACAATCAACGGGAAATTTTCCATTATCCGGAAAACCAGACCTTAAAACAAAGACTGCAGTCTGTTTTAGGCGACCAAATAACCCAATTTATCCCGGTTAAAACAAAAAAGAATTATTTAAAACTTAACGGATTAATCGCCCCGCCGCAAAAAGCAAGAAAAACCAAGAAAAACCAGGATTTATTTGTTAATAAACGCCATGTAGATAATAAAACCGTTATCGGAGCAGTCAAACAAGCTTATCAGCATATTTTACCTGCTGATTTATATCCCCCGTTTGTTCTATTTCTAAACATCCGTCCCGACCTAGTTGATGTCAATATTCATCCCCGCAAAGAAGAAATCAAGTTCATTTCATCATCAATGGTTTTTAATACTGTCAAACAAGCGGTTCAAACCGCTCTGAGCCAAAATTTAACTGAAAAAGCCCCGGCATTTACTGCTCCCCGCCGGTCGGAATCAATTGATCAGCCCCGTCAACCCCAATCAAGAAAAAGTTTCAACTATTCTTCCCCTCAGCCGAAACCCAAACAAATTAAGGAAAGCCAGGCCTATTTTGACTATTTGAAACAAGACCGGGACGATCAAGAAGAAATTACTTATCTCCCCCAAATTGGCCGGCTTTATCTAATTGTTCCGGAGGATAATCAGTTATGGATTATTGACCAGCATGCCGCTGAAGAGCGGATTTTATTGGAAAAATTTATTAAGCAGTATCAACAGCAAAGAGACCGAGGCATCAGTCAAAAACTCTTATTTGATCAAACTATAACCTTGTCCGACAGCGATAAAAAAATCTTAAAAACCCAGGAGAAATATTTAACCAAAATTGGGTTTGAATTTGAATTCTCTAATAACAAAGTCAATATTAAAGCCATTCCCAATATTTTAAAAGACAAACCAATAGAAAATATTCTTCTCGGTTTTTTAGACGATTTAAGCGAAAAAGAGTACCTTCAGCCTAAAGAGCTGGAACTTAATCCAAAAACTTTTCACACCTTGGCAACTCTCGCCTGCCGGTCAGCCGTTAAACAAGGCGATAACCTGGTTCCGGCTAAAAGAAAACAAATAGTTAATCAGTTAAAAGAACTCGGCGATCGCGGAGCAACCTGTCCCCACGGCCGGCCTACCCGGCTGAAATTTTCCATGAAGGATTTAGCTAAAATGTTTAATCGGAATTAGTCCCGTCTGTCCTCAGCTTCTGAACAAACCACGTCAACTATTTTCCATTGGCCGTCAATTACTTTCAATTCAATTGGAATTATTTGCTCAAAGCCTTCTTCTCTTAAATAAACGGTTGCTTCTTCTCCATCAAGGTTAACACTTTCTATACTAAATCCTGGAGGGATATCTTGAGCACACAGAATGGGATCATAACCTCTTGCCTCTGGAATTTTTTCTTTAAGTTCAGCTGATAAAAATTCACTTTCTAAGTAAGCTTTATCGGATAAAGGATTGCCTTCATAATCAATCCACCAACTGTAAAATTCACGTACTGCATCTTGAGGGGCACTTAATTCTTGTTCTTCTACGCTAGGAGTGGAAGTTATACCAGGAGTGGGAGTTTCAACTGCGGATTCTTGGCCAAAGCGCAGGTTTAAATTATTAACCGCATAAATTGCAATTGCCAAACCAATAAAAGCCAGACCCACACAAATTATTATAATCGTAATTAATCCATCCTTGCCTTTTTGTCCTTGGCTGTTTTCTTCTACCATCCTATTAGTATTTCACCATATTTTCTAAATTTAGTCAAACAGTCTCACTCTTCTTTTTTATATCTTTTATAACTTTCCGCCGCTTGCAGGTTTTCCGCTTCTAATAGTCCGATTACTCTTTTCCGTATTTCAGCCGTGGAAATAATATCTTCACTTTGCTGAACCCAAAGCTCAATTTGATTAGTAATATTCTCAGCATTAACTTCAGGAAGACCAGCGGAAACTACACTCTGGAAAACTTTTTGGCGGTCAAAGGGTTCTAAACTGCCGTCTTTTTTCCTTACCTGGATCATGAAACATTCACCCCCTTTCAAAAAGGATCAAACAATCTATCTTCAGGTTAGCATAATTAGTTAATAACCGCCA
>CAZDJQ010000001.1:62441-64166 GCA_964505765.1 uncultured Gammaproteobacteria bacterium
AAAATTATAATTTTGTGACCTCTTCGAATTTACTGTAAGATTTAGATATGGAAATAATCGACACTGAACGCATTCCGCTGTATCTATTTACCAACCCGGAAAATTTAGAAAAAGACTGCCTTCAACAGGCAAAAAATATGTCTAATCTTTTCCCCGCCTACCACCACACCGCTTTAATGCCCGACGCCCACATTGGCTACGGCATGCCGATCGGCGGAGTTTTAGCCCTTGATCAAGCCGTCTGTCCAAACGCCGTTGGGGTTGACATCGGCTGCGGCATGGCTTATGTTCCCACCAATTTGCCGGCTGATAAAATAACCAAAAAACAACTTCAGCATTTTACCGGCCAGGTAATGCGCCAAGTTCCAATGGGCTTTCACGTTCATGATCAACCCCAGCCCGGCTCTGATTTTATTGATGAAAAACTTTTACCGTCGGGACTGAAAGATGAAGTTGCCCGGGCCAAAAAATCTCTCGGCACTTTAGGCGGCGGCAATCATTTTATTGATTTATTAAAAAACCGGGACGGGGAAATTGCCCTGATGGTCCATACCGGCTCGCGCCATTTGGGTTACGCCATTGCTGAACATTTTCATAAAAAAGCCAAAAAATACTGCCAAAAACAAGGGATTGACCTGCCGGACAAAGATTTAGCTTATTTGGATATTAAAACCAAAGACGCTCAAGACTATATTCAGGCAATGCAGTTAGCAATGAAATTTGCCCGGAAAAACCGACGGCGGATTTTAGAACAAGCCAAACAAGGTCTAGCTAAAATAATCGGCTCAATAAAATTCGGTGACCAAGTCAACGCCCACCACAACTACGCCGCTGAAGAAAAACATTTCGGCAAACAGGTCTGGGTCCACCGCAAAGGCGCTATTCGGGCTGAAAAAGGCGAAACCGTTATTGTTCCCGGCAGTCTGGGAACCAAATCCTATATCGGCAAGGGCTTAGGCAACCCAAAAAGTTTTAATTCCTGCGCCCACGGCGCCGGCCGGACAATGGGCCGCAAAGAAGCCAAAAGAAAATATACTGTCCAGGAAGTGATTGAAGACATTAAACAGCGGGGTATTGTGCTGGGTAAAGCCAATAAAAAAGACATTGCTGAAGAATCCCCCTGGGCTTATAAGGATATTCAATCAGTAGTCGAAGACCAAAAAGACTTAGCCGAAATGGAAATTGAACTTACTCCTCTGGCCGTCATCATCGCCTAATTCTTTAATTAACAACAAAAAATATTTATAATCATAAAATGCAATCGCCGGAATCAACCCCAATCACTAAAACAGCTGGTTTAAGCAAAACCTTAGAATCTCGACCCGGCCAGATGGAAAACTTTACCAATGCCTTCAAATATATGGAAGAGAATGTTCGCCGAAATCAAAAATTAAACCCTGAAGAGTATGGCAGATATTCCAGTCTGTGTTTTGGTCAGCCGATAGAAGATTGGCCTCAACGTTACACTCATCCCAGAAATATAGAAATAGCTAGTCAGGTTTTTAAAAACTTTTACTCCCAAGTCGAAGATGCCGGTTACTTGAATTTAGAATCTTTAGCCAAACTTTATGACCAGTTAGGTACAAGAGAACTATTATTGGACGGCAACGGCCGAGGCCAGGTTTTAGCCCTGTCCCATGTTTTGTTAAGTTTTGGATATCAGCCTCCGGATATGACAAAGGTGACCAAGCAGACAATGAATCGACTAAGAGAAAAATATCCGAA
>CAZDJQ010000002.1:0-36619 GCA_964505765.1 uncultured Gammaproteobacteria bacterium
AAACACTACATCGGCTTTGAAATCTCCGGCATGGTCCATTTAGGCACTGGTTTAGTTTCCATGGGTAAAATTGCCGACTTTTTAAATGCCGGTGTTGAATGCACTATTTTTCTGGCTGACTGGCATACATTCATAAATGAAAAATTAGACGGCAAATGGTCGACAATCAAAAAAGTGGCTAATGATTATTTTAAAGAGGCGTTAATTGCTTCCCTTAAATGTTTTGATACGGATTGGCAAAAAGTAAACTTTGTTTTAGGCAGTGATTTATATCAAGATCCCAAACACTGGCAAACTTTAGTGGAAGTATCGCAAAACACCACCTTAAGCCGGGTTCAGCGCTCATTGGATATTGCCGGCCGGCAGGCTGGCGAAGGCGTTGATTTTGCCAAATTAATTTATCCCCCCCTGCAAGTTGCCGATATTTTTACCTTAGGGGTCAACATCGCTCACGCCGGGATGGACCAAAGAAAAGCCCACGTTATTGCTCGAGAAGTAGCTGATAAACTAGAAATCAACCCGCTTAAAAACAGCCAAGGGAGGAAAATCGCTCCGGTTTGCATTCACCAGCCGATGATTTTAGGATTGGAAAAACCACCTAAATGGCCGACTGACCAACTATCACGAGAAGATATCATTGATATTAAAATGAGTAAATCCAATCCTCGTTCCTGTATTTTTATCCATGACTCAGCCGAGGAGATAAAAAGAAAAATTAAAGATGCTTTTGCTCCGCCCAAAGAAGTTGATTATAATCCAATTATTGACTGGACCGAAAGATTGATATTTTGGGGAAAAAGCAGGGTAGAGAAAGGGTTGGAAATTAAAAGAGAACCAGAACACGGCGGCAACGTGGTTTATACTGAAATTGATAAGCTTAAACAAGATTATCAAAAAGGGGATTTACATCCGCTGGATTTAAAACATGCGGTTGCTAACTGGTTAATCAACAAACTGAAACCGGCTAGAGAACATTTTGAAACCGGCAAGCCAAAACAAGGATTAGAACTAATTAAAAGCATATGAAATTGTAGGGACAGGTCGCGACCTGTCCCTACAGTAATAATTGCTTTAATAATTGCTTTTTTTGCTATAATGAATTTATGTTGGACAAAATTAAGAACTTGCCAATTACTATCATATATAGTTTAGCTTTATTAATTATCTGGGAACTCATTTTAATCTTTCGATCAACCCATTGGACGCAGTTGATTTTACTGCCGGCCGGAGCTTTTATTGGCTATGCGATTTTAGAAATAGATATTTTATTTCCCAAAAAAGAAATTATTCGCTTTCTACCTTTAATCCTCTTACCCTTAACCCTGTTTATATTAACTTCAACTTCAGGAATGCTCGGCAAAGGAATCATTGTTTTCCTAAATTTAAGATTAATCATTAATCAATTTATCAATAATGGCGAAAATCAGGGTAAATCAGAATAAGTGCATCAGCTGCGGACTATGCTCTGCTGTCGCTCCGGAATATTTCCAAATCAGCACTAAAACCAATAAAGCGGAAGTTATTAAACAACCAAAAGAAATTGATTCCGATATCAAAAGAGCAATAAACGGCTGTCCAACACAAGCAATAGAAAAAATTTGATTAATCGGTCTTTTCGCCTGCTTGCAGGTTAAAGGCTAATATTCTATAATTAATTATTAGGAACTAGAAGTATCTGCTGGAGTTTGCGGCGGAGAAATCCGCACATTTTTTTTGCTCCAAAATATTTATGGCTAACAAAAACAAATATACCGGAGAACAAATTATCGTTTTGGAAGGGCTTGCGCCCGTCCGAAAACGACCGGCGATGTATATCGGCTCAACCGACGTCAATGGTCTTCACCACTGCATCAATGAAATTGTTGATAATGCAATTGACGAAGCTTTAGCCGGTTTTGCCCAGCACGTCTGGGTCTTTTTAAATGATGACGGATCGGTTACCGTAGTGGACGACGGCCGGGGTATCCCGGTTGATAAGGTGGAAAAATACAACAAATCTGCACTGGAAATTGTGATGACTAAACTTCATGCCGGCGGAAAATTTGAAGGTGAAGCCTACAAAGTTTCTGGTGGTTTGCACGGAGTCGGTTCAAGCGTCGTCAATGCTTTATCCACTAGTATGGAAGTCGAGGTTGAGCGAAACGAGAAAATTTATTATCAAAAATACGCCAGAGGAGTCGCTAAAACTAAAGTAAAAACTATAAAAAAAACAAAAAGACCGAAGATAAAAAAGATGCTTCCGGATAGAAAAACCGGAACTTTGGTTACTTTTAAACCCGACCCCGAAATATTTAGTCAAACTACTGAATTTATCCCCAAACGAATTAAAGACTCTTTACGCAATCGCGCCTTTTTAATTCCGGAAATTCATTTTCACTTTTATAACTTGAAAAACCAAAAAGAAACGCACTTTTATTTTGAAGGCGGAATCCGCTCTTTAATCAAGCGCTTAAATAAAAGTCAAGAAACTCTGCACGAACCAATCTATATTGAAGGGATGGAGGGAGATTTAAAAGTAGAAGTTGCTCTTCAATACACTGATTCCAACCGACAAAAATTGGTTTCTTTTGTCAACGTAATTAACACTACTGAAGGCGGCAGCCACGAAACCGGCTTTAAAAGCGCTATGACTAGAGTAATAAAAAAATACGCCCAGGAAAACGGAGTGGCTAAAAAGATTAAAAACGGCCGAATTCGCGGTCGTGATACAAGAGAAGGTTTAACCGCGGTCATTTCCGTAAAAATGCCATCTAAAGATCTTGAATTTGAGGGCCAGACTAAAGGGAAATTAGGAAACAGTGAAATCCGACCTTTTGTCGCCAAAGTAGTCCGACAAGGGTTGGAAACTTATTTAGAGGAACATCCAAGCACTGCAAAAACAGTTTTAGGGAAAATTTTCCTAACGATTAGAGCCCGTAAAGCGGCAAAAGCGGCCCGGGATGCCATCAGCCGGAAAGGGGTATTTGACTCTTTAGGACTGCCTGGTAAACTGGCCGACTGCCAATCCAAAAAACCGGAAAAATCAGAATTATTTATTGTCGAGGGAGACTCAGCCGGTGGTTCAGCTAAACAAGGCCGGGATAGAAAATTTCAAGCAATCCTGCCCTTAAGGGGGAAAATTTTAAATACTGAAAAAGCACATTTGGACAAAATAGTTGAATTTCAAGAACTAAAAGACCTGATTATTGCTTTGGGAATGGGAATCGGCGAAAACACAGAACCGGATAAGCTTCGATACCATCGAATAATCATCATGACTGACGCTGATGTTGACGGCGCCCATATCGACACCTTGCTTTTGACTTTTATCTTTAGATATCTTCCCGAAATTATTCAAGGCGGATATTTATATCTGGCTCAACCGCCGCTTTATAAAGTAAGTGCCGGGAAAAAATTTGAATATGCCTATACTGAAAAAGAAAAAGACAAGCTGATTGAAAAATTCAATAAAAAATATAAAAATATTAGTATTCAAAGATATAAGGGGCTGGGTGAAATGAACCCGGAACAACTTTGGCAAACCACCATGAATCCGAAAAACAGAATCTTAAAACAAATTAGCATTGAAGATGCGGAAAAAGCCGATGAAACTTTTAGAATATTAATGGGGAAAAAAGTGTCTCCGCGGCGGCACTTTATTCAAACCCACGCCAAAATGGCAGAACTAGATATTTAAAATGGCAATTTCAATTGGACCGAAACCACCGGAAATAGTATACTGCCGAGTTGAAATTCCTCGCGGCGGCACCAATAAATATGAATATGATCATAAAAATAAAGTTTTTGTTCTAGACCGGGTTTTATACGGCACTGTTTTCTATCCAACAGAGTATGGCTTTATTCCCCAAACTTTGGCAAAAGACAATGATCCTTTAGATATCATGGTTATCTCAACATTTTCCACTTTTCCCGGCTGTTTAATCAAAGCCAGAGTAATCGGCGCCTTAAGCATTAATGACACCGGAGTAGAGGACACCAAAATTATCAGTATTACCCCCGATGATCCAAGAATGTCTCATATCAAAAACCTAAACGATGTTACTCCGCATTTTAAAAAAGAAATTGTCGATTTTTGGGAGAATTACGCTAAACTGCAAACAGATAAAGAAACCGAAATTGGGGATTGGATTGAAAAAGAACAAGCTTTCCAAATCATTAATCAAGCAATAGAACGGAAAAAGAATCATGGCTGAAAAAAAGCAACCGGCCCAAAAAATAAAAGCCGCCAATATCACTGAAGAAATGCAGCAAGCTTATCTAGACTACGCAATGAGCGTTATTGTCTCAAGAGCTTTACCTGACGTCAGAGATGGTCTAAAACCGGTTCAAAGAAGAATTCTTTATGCCATGCATCAAATGGGCTTAACCAGCGGGGGCAGTCATTCAAAATCGGCAAAAATCGTAGGAGAAGTTTTGGGAAAATATCATCCCCACGGAGATACTTCAGTTTATGACGCTTTGGTCAGAATGGCTCAAACATTTTCTCTGCGTTATCCGCTGGTTAACGGTCAGGGAAATTTTGGTTCAATTGACGGTGATCCCCCCGCTGCAATGCGATACACCGAAGCCAAAATGGCAAAAATCTCCCGGGAGATATTAAGAGATATTAAAAAAGAAACTGTTGAATTTTCAAATAATTTCGATCAAACATTAAAAGAACCGAATGTTCTGCCGGCCAGAATTCCTAATCTCCTTTTGAGCGGTGCTGACGGGATTGCAGTCGGAATGGCCACCAAAATTCCGCCGCACAATTTGACTGAATTATCAGACGCGTTACTTGACATGCTGAACAAGGGCAGGTTGGAAAAAATTGAAGAGCCGGAAGAAGAATTTGATCTAAAAAAATTAACCATTGATGAACGAAAAGACGCAGAAGCAGTAATCATCAAGGAGGTTAAACAACTCGCTTCTTATCAATTCGAGTTTGAAACTAATACTTCTACCAAAGAATTAATAAAAATCGTTACCGGACCGGATTTCCCCACCGGCGGACACATATTTAATCAAGAAAGTATTGAAAAAGTTTATACCACCGGCAAAGGAAAAGTTCCGATGCGGGGAGTGGCTGAAATTGAAGCCACTGCCCATGGGAAACACAATATTATTATTAGTGAACTCCCATACCAAGTCAACAAAGCAAAACTTGTCGCTAAGATTGCTGATTTAGTTAAAAAAGACAGAATTGAAGGGATTACCGATTTAAGAGACGAGTCGGACCGCCGGGGCATCCGGGTAGTAGTTGAACTTAAAAGAACCGCCCGACCAAAATCAGTCCTAAATAAACTTTACAAATACACCTACTTACAGAAAAATTATGCCGCCAATGTTATCGCTTTAGTAGACGGCATCCCTCAAACTCTGACTCTAAGGCAAATTTTATTGCTGTTTCTAAGACATCGTCATGAAATCGTCCGCAGAAGAACTCTTTACGAATTTCGAGAAGCCAAATTCCGAGCTCATGTTTTGGAAGGGCTGAAAATTGCCCTGGATAATTTAGATGAAGTAATTGAAACGATCAAGAATTCAAAAAGTGCTGAAAAAGCAAAACTAAACTTAATAAATAAATTCGAATTAACTAATATCCAAGCCCAAGCAATTTTAGATATGCAGCTTAAACGTCTTGCTGCCTTAGAAAGACAAAAAATCGAGGAAGAATACGATGAAATTAAAATCAAACTGGATAACTTAAAAACACTTCTGACCCACCCCAAGAAAATGATCAAAACTTTAACTGACGAGATTAAAAAAATAAAAAAAGACTACGGCGATCAACGGCGGACTAAAGTATTTAAAAGAAAATTAGGCGATTTTAACGAACAAGACTTAGTTCCTAAAAATAATGTTATTATTTCACTCACCAAAACCGGCTATATTAAACGGGTTCCCAGAGGCACTTACCGCAGTCAGCGCCGGGGCGGCAAAGGGATAATGGGAATGACAACCAAAGAAGAAGACTCTATCTATAAACTGATTAGCGGCACGACGCACGATAACTTGCTTTTCTTCACCAATAAAGGAAAAGTTTACCAAAAAAGAGCTTGGGAAATACAGGAAGGAAGCAGAAAATCAAAAGGGCAGGCAATAATTAATCTCATTGATATTGCTCAGGACGAAAAAGTGGAAGCGGTATTAAATTACTCATCCGACACCGACCCTAAAAAGCATTTTATTTTAATGGCAACCCAAAAGGGCAAAATCAAAAAAACCGCCCTGGAAGACTTTAAAAATATCCGCTCATCAGGAATAATTGCTATCAACCTCAGGAAAAACGATGAGCTGATTCAGGCAAAGTTAAGCAACGGTCGTAAACACATTTTCCTGATAACCGAAAAAGGGAAAAGTATTCGCTTTCACGAACAAGACGTTCGACCAATGGGCAGAACCGCAATGGGAGTAAAAGGAATTAATTTAAAGAAAAATGACCAGGTAATTGCCATGGACATTATTCCCGAAGAAAAGCCGGTTCCGGAAGACAAGCGCAGAAAGTTATTTAGGCATTTATTAGTAATCAGTAAAAACGGACTGGGTAAACAAACCAATGCTTATAAATATCCGCTGCAAAACCGAGGCGGAGTCGGCGTAAAAGTGGCCAATATCAACAAGAAAACCGGAAATGTCGCTTGTGCTCAAATAGTTGATGAAAATGTTGAAAAAATTGTAGTCACCTCTGAAAAAGCCCAAGTAATCAAACTGCCGGTGAAAAATATTCCTATTTTAGGCCGTAATACTCAAGGAGTAATTTTAATGCGTTTTAAGAATAAGAAGGATAAAGTAGCGGCAATGACGGTTTTAAAACAATCCGTCAAATAACCATTACGATCGTAGGGGTTATTTGACTTTTTGGCTTAGTTCCGCTTGAATAAGGTAATTACAAATGACAAGAAATAGTCGCTTATTAGAAGCGTTAAGAATTGCCGAAGACTTTTTAGTCTTATTCGACAGTTATTTTCGAGACCCAATTTGGGTTACAGAAACCATCGGCTTACCAGAAATAAAAAAAAGAAAAGCCAAGTGGTATGCAATTAAAAATGAACTTATAAGTAGTGACTTTAAGATAAAACAAAAGAGTTTTAGTTTATTCAGATTTCTTAAGAAATGGGATAATAAATGGCGCTTAGTCCTCTTTGACATTCCAGAAGAGAAAAGAGATATAAGAGATCAATTAAGAAAATCGCTAAAAGAAATCGGCTTTAAAAATTTGCAGCGTTCTGTTTGGATAAACCCCTTGCAAATCGATAAAAAGTTAAAACAAATAGAGAACCAAATAGAGAATCGAGAGTGTTTTTATATATTCAAGGGATCGCTTCCAGAAAAAGAATCAAAAATCATAATAAAAAAATTCTGGGAAATAGAATCATGGCAATTAAAAGCAACAAACCTAATAGAGAAAAAGGAGAGACTTTCAAAAATCAAATTTAATCAGACTTTTTGGACTTTATTAAAGGCCCATCCAAAAGTTCCTTTAGAATTATTATCTCCAAAGTGGCCTTTGAAAAATCTAATAAAAGCATTTGTTAATCTAAACACTTCCGTCAAATAACCATTACGATCGTAGGGGTTATTTGACTTTTCGGCTTAGTTTTTGTTTGTGTTTTGAGCGTTGCCAGAATGGTATTTTTCGTGGGTTTCATGTAGCCTTTTATCGGTTACATGTGTATAAATCTGAGTAGTTGAAATGTTTTCATGCCCCAACAGCTCTTGAACAGAGCGCAGATCCGCCCCTTGTCTTAATAAATCAGTCGCAAAAGTGTGGCGTAATATGTGAGGGGTTACTTTAATCGGAATATTAGCTTTTTTCCGATATTTTTCAACCGCCCGCTGAACGGAACGAGCAGACAAGCGCATTTCTTCGTCAGACATTGTCGGACCTTTTTTCCCTGAATATCTTATAAATAAAGGCTTGTAATGATCATCTCTAGCCGCTAAATAACGATCCAGCCACTTAACCGCCCGTTCGGATAAAAATACCAGCCGAGTTTTGCTTCCTTTCCCGATTACGCTGACCTCGCGGGTTTTTAAATTAATCTGATCCCGATTTAAAGAAACTAATTCACTAACCCGCAAACCAGTAGAGTACAGTGTTTCCAAAATAGCTTTGTCCCGTAACCCAATGATATTGGAAATTGACGGTTGATTCAAAAATTTATTTAATTGGTCCATAGATAAAAATTTCACCTCTCGGTCACCAATTTTGGGAAGTTCTATTTTTTCCGGAGCCAAAACATTATAGTCGTTTTTCACCAGCCAACCTAAAAACGATCTCAGGGCAATAATATGGTAGCTTTGGGTCTTTTTCTTTATAAAATTTCCTTTTCTCGTCTTTATTCTCGCCAAGTATTTCCTATATTTCTGAATATTTTCCTTGTTAACCTGTGACAGAGTAGGGGAGTCCCCTTTTTTTGTTCTTTTTTCTTTAAGAAAATTATACAATCTTTTCAAATAATGACGATAATTACGAATTGTAAGCGGGGAGAGGTTGCGCTCAATTTCTAAAGCATCCAGATATTTACTAATTAAAACCCAAAGATTTTTTTTGTTTGCCATAACAGTATTAATTTAACCATAACAGATTTCAGCATAACCGTCAAGATTGTGCGACGTTTGACTTTTCGCGTCCAAAAAACACAAAGCATTAATTTATAAAACGCAAGATGCTTAAAGACATGCTCAAAATACAATTTAATTTTTCTACAAAAATTTTATAAAACTTAAAACAGAGAAATGAAAAATAATTTGTCAATTGCTAGTGGTCAAATGTTACTTTATTCCTGTCCCTAGGGATAAAGTTGTTAGAGCCATTCTAAGCGGTTTTTAGTATTATGTCTATACAATTACCCTTTCATCTATCAGCATAAATTGATTTTAATCCACCAACCACCAATTTCAGCTGATATAAATGCTACTCTTATCCTATTTTTGAAATAGAGAACTGATGCCGGTTTTAAGTAGAAACAAAGACCAAGATAATTAATAATAAAAAATTGTCAGATAAGCAAACTGGAACATCAATAAGAAAATGTTTATTGTTGATTATAAATTAAAACTGGGATTAAAAATTATCATAATTTAAATAATGCTTCTCGCCCTTATTCTAATTAGCGCGTCGCAAAAGAGATATTGTGCGACATACTATGTTTTTACTCCCTAACAAGAATCAGTCTCATCAAGTGTTTTTGAAAGAGTGGTGATTCCTTTATAAAACGGTGTTCACTTATCAAGCTGATAATCATAGTTTTTATTTAATGTTGCTCCCTTAGAGCACCAAAGCTAAGTTAAAACCACTTCTCTTTACTATTCAGAGTTTTCCACACAAAATACCTCAATTATCCCGATTCAGCCAAAATAAGCATAACACTACCTGTTGTTAGCACTTCTCTCATTGAGTTGCTAATTGTGAAACATGTCCTATAGTTTTCACGAGAAGGACTTTATATTATAGGATATTGTAAATAGGCATTATAGGATGTTTATTATAGGTTGTTTTTTATTAACCTCTCCCCTCTTCCCTATTAAGCCCATCGAGTTATTAAAATCAAAGCAACCGAAATTCCGATTCCTACCCAAATAAATTCACGAACTGTCTGCTTGAATAATTTGTCATGCGCCTTTGCTTGAGCTAAACCGCCAAAAACATAAAACAAGCTGGCCAGGTATAAAGCAGTTTCGGCCGTATTTGCCGGCCAAAATGAGATTACAAGTCCAACTTCTGCCAATATAATAGAAAAAACTAGCGTAGATAGCCAGTATCTTTCTTGACCGGACGGAGACAAATTTATAAACCAAAAAAAGTGGAAAATCAGGGGCAAGCTTGTAATAAGGATAAATAGAGCGTTGAACCACGGCCCCATTCGAAACGAAAAAACCACATCATAGGCTAGAAAAGCAATAACCAGCGTGATTAAAAATCCAACCGTAACTGCCGCTCGGTAAAGCGGGACTGTTTTGTGGGTGGAAGTAACCAAAAAAACATTTTCCAATAAGAATAAGGAATACAATCCAACAATAAACAACACCATTATCCCTATTTGCCAAAAGATATTATGACAAAACAAAAACCTAAAAACGCTGAGAACCGCAAAGAAATAAGCTGGAAAAAAACTGGCAATCAGCAAATCTTTTACTTGCTTGCTGGTCTGACGCGATATAAAAAAGAAAAAAACCGCCAACAGTAGTGAAAGCACGGCAATACTAAAATATCGCCAGTCATAAGGAACAAAACCAGCTAAGAAAAACAAAACGCTAAACCCGATGGTCCCGATAACAAACTGCAGTCGTTTATCCATTTTCAAACTAATTTTTCAAATTTGTAAAAACTCCTTTAACATCAATTCTCTCTTCTAATCTAGCTATTAACTTTTCCAAACTGCTTTTCGCCTCACTGCTGTCAACTTTCCGTTTAGTCTTTGGCTGCCAAAACAAACCGCTCTCTATTATATCCAACCCCTGATCGCTGATCTGTTTAATAATCTCATTCAAACTGTCCGCCAAAACTGTTAATAGCACCCTGTCTCCTTGTTGTTCAAAATTTAATATACCACTGATATCCAATATAGAAAGAATCTTCTCTTCACCAGGCTTATCAGCCACAATTTTCCCTAACTTTTCAAATTGATAGCCAACGGCACCCGGCTCAGCTAATGAACCGTCAAAACGATCAATTAAACTTTTTATTTCTTGAACCGTGCGCTGTCGATTATCAGTATAAGTGCGAATTAAGATCGCTATTCCTCCCGGGCCATAGGCTTCAAGAAAAATCTCTTCTGCTTTTTCCAAGCTTTTAGAAGCATTTTCTATTGCCCGTTTAATATTCTCTTTAGGCATATTTTGATCTTTTGCCCGTTCAATTGCCTGGCGAAGCCTGACATTAACCATTGGGTCATCAGAACCGCCCTCTTGGACCGCGGTGGTGATTAATTTCGATAACTTCCCGAATACCTTGGCTTTCTTACTATCCTCAACCTTCTTTTGGCGTTTTATATTTTCCCATTTTGAGTGTCCAGACATAACTATATTTTAACACTTCTAATAAAAAATTGGATGTCAGCCAATCCATCCGGTTCTTCAAGTAAAAACTCACAATCAAAAATTTTTCTTAACCGGTGAACAGTAAAACTTGATTCATTTTCTTCCGCAGTAACAATCAAACAACCTGCTTCCAATTCTCTGTCCCGGTCGCCTATCTCCACTACTCTAATTCCCATTTGCTGGATAATATTGGTCGTTTGGCCGGCCAAATCTTGTTTCTTTCCAATATTAAACACACTGACTGACAATTCTTCGCGTCGCACAATAGAATCAGTAAATGCTCCCCTGATTTCGGCCCAAAACAAATCTTCGTTTAAGTCATAAAAATCGCGGCCATCCGGGAACTTTTTCTTTTCAGACCAATCGGCTATGTTATATTCCTGCCAAACTAAATCCCGTTGCTTTAGGAAAAGCCATAACCGCCAGTCCTCTACTCCCCACCAGGGCCGAAAATAGCCGGGAATCAACTGCGACCATGTTTTTTCAGTTTTTATTAAATTAGTTCCAATCCTTTCGCTGTCTATCGGAATTCCAAGTGAATAGCTTAAACTCCGCCGAAACACTGCCCGGGATTTCTCCTGTTCGGATAATAAGGCCAGTTTTTCAGCTAAATACTGGCCGAACCAGGGTGTTTCTATCTGCGTTTCTCCCGGAACTTCAATTACCGTAGCTAATTTTTTGGCCGGGATTAAAGAAAGAATTAAAATATCTTTTTCACTAGTTTCCAAAGCCAAACTGTAAGCGGATTTTCCATTCCAAAGCAATTGGGTTTTCGACACCCAAAGAAACCATGTTTTTTTTCCTATCCACCCAAAGATAAATAACACCGCCAAAATAAAAACAAATTTTAGGTAATTTAATTTTTTAGTTTTTCTTTTTCTCATTTGCCTGATTTAAAATTAGATTAAGCGGATCTGGCAATTCAATCTTAAAATTCATTTTATCAGCTGACACTGGATGCCGAAACCCGATTTCTTTAGCAACCAAAAACATCACTTCTTCCTTTTTACCATATATCGGGTCGCCAAATACCGGATGACCCAGATATTTAAAATGCACTCGGATTTGATGAGTTCGGCCGGTTCGTAGTTTTACCCTAACTAAACTATAGATATCACCCTTATAACGATAATGGTCTTTAACTTGAAAAAGAGTATGAGCCGGTCTCCCGCCGGGAACAACATCAAATTGCGTCCCATCCTTAGCAGAACGACCAATTGGAGCTAGTATTTCTCCTTCCCCTTTTAATTCCCCGCTTATTAATGCCCAATATATCTTTCTTACTTTTCTATTTTTAAACTGAGCCTGCAAATTTTTATATGCCGGATTCGTTTTCGCAACCAACAGTAACCCCCAAGTGTCTTTATCCAACCGGTGGACAATGCCTGAGCGTCGGCGTGCAGCAGTATTTTTTTCTAACTGCCGACTGTCATTCAACCAATTTTGAATTGTCGGTCCAGACCAAGAAGCAACGTTTAAAGTAACCCATCCTGCCGGCTTATTAATAATTAAAACAGATTTGTCCTGGAAAACAATTCGTGGTTTAAAATAATCTTTATTTATCTTTTTGCTTCTCGCGGCATTTAACACAGACAGTAGTTTCAGGGTGAACCATCAAGCGTTTAGTATTAATGAAATTATCACAATCTTCGCAAATGCCATATTTACCGATTTTAATCCGGGTCAATGCTTTTCTGATTTGAATAATTCTTTTAGTCAGCTGATGAGAAACTGCTCTTGCCCGAGCATGACCAAACTGTTCATCGACTTCAATGTCTAAAGCGGCATTATCATCAACTCGATCCTCATTGGCAAAAGGATCCTCCTCTTCTACAACTTCTTGTCTTTTTTGCAATTTATCCAGTTCTCCGGTTAAAAAATCCCGAACTGGTTCCAAAACGTCCTGTGGAATCTTAAACCCGGTATTATCTTGCTTGTTACCATTTGTCATTGCTATCCTTTCTAAAAATAAAAATTAAGTTTCAATTTTTTGGCCGGCTCTAAAAATAATCCCGGCAATGCTTAACCAAAAAACTACTACCCAGCTTGCTAATTCTATCAACCGGTTCTGCCAAAAATCAAGTGCAATCTGAATTATTCCTAACTGAACCAAACAAATCAAAAATAAGAAACCAATTTTCCCGCTAGGATACCAAGAAAATCTTCGATAATTTTGCCAATAAAAAAGAGATAACAACGTCAATGCAACTGCACCCATTTGATACCAATCCCCAAAAGAAACCATTAACCAGGTAATTAAGCCGGGAACAATCAATGCCTCCATCACCGCCCAAAACCGCCAATTGCTGACCTGAAAAAAAAGATAAACTACTAAAATCAAGCTTAGAGTAATTACTAAAAAAGATAATTTAAAACTGGTTAGTGAGACTAAATAGTTTAAAAGACCAGATAAAACAAGAAAAAGTAAACTCATTTTAACCACTTCCTGCTCCGGATAATCGGCTTTTAAACGCCGAAATGCTGCAAACAAAAAGTAAAAAACTGCAATTGGAATTAAAATAGTTTGAATTGTTGGTATGATTTCTGTCACAGAATTATCTTACCATAATCTTAAATAAACCGCAGATCGTGCCCAGTGGATTGTGGATATTAAAGGGAAAATATTATATACTAATTGTTAAAGCCGCGGTGCTGGAATTGGCAGACAGGCTGGTCTCAAAAACCAGTGGTGTTTTACACCGTGACGGTTCAAATCCGTCCCGCGGCACCAGCAATAATTTTAATTATTCTGAAACGCCAAAAAAGCTAATCTTCTGCGGATTAAAGTAAAATTCAAAACCACCCACCGGACCATTACGATGCTTGGCAATTTCACAATTAACCAACTCTCTGTTTTCTTCATCTTCCCGAAACAAAAAAGCAACTACATCGGCATCTTGTTCTATACTGCCGCTTTCTCTTAAGTCTGCTAGTTTCGGCCGAGACCCGCCGCGTTTTTCAACCGCTCGTGACAGCTGAGATAAAGATAAAACCGGCACTTTCATTTCTCTTGCTAAGTTTTTAAGACCTTGAGAAATATCAGATACCTCTTGCACTCGGCTGTCCCAACGCCGAGAAGGCCGCATCAACTGCAAATAATCAACAATTACTAATTTTAAATCCTGTTCAATCTGCAGCCGTCTTGCTTTAGTCCTCATCTCCATCATTGACATTGCCGGAGTATCATCAATAAAAAGTGGGGCTTCTGCTAATTCTCCCATTGCTTCTGACAAGCGTGACAAATCTCCGTCTTCCAAACGGCCAGTTTTCATTTTCCAGGAATCAATATTCGCCTGTCTAACCAACAACCGGTCGACTAATTCCTCTTTACTCATCTCCAGGGAGAAAAAACAAACCGGCAGATTATCTTCAACCGCCGCGTTCCGAGCAATATTTAAGGCTAAAGCTGTTTTCCCTACCCCGGGACGGGCAGCTAAAATAATTAAATTACTCGCCTGAAATCCAGCTAAATAATCATCCAAATCTTTAAAACCACTGGAAACCCCCCGTAAACCGTCAGATTTTTTTTGTAATTCATCTAAACGATCGAAACTTTCAGCTAATGCTTCCCTTAATGAGGTCGGCTTGTTTTGTAAATGCCCCTGGCTTAATTGAAAAACTTTACTTTCAGCAAGGTTCAAAATATCACTGACTTCTTCACCTTCATCAAATGCCGCTTGACTAATTTGATTTGCCGCCGAAATTAATCGCCTTTTCGTATATAAATCTTTAACTATCTGGGCGTAAGACAAAACATGAGCTGAAGTTGGAACAGAATTTGCCAACTCTGTTAAATAGGCCCGACCGCCGATTTTCTTCAACGCCTTTTTTTTCTTCAACCGCTCAGCCATGGTTATTAAATCAATCGGAACCCGCTCCTCAAATAATTCAAGCGCCGCTTCAAAAATCTCAGAATGGCCAGTTTCATAAAAATATTCTGGAAAAATAATATCGGCGATATCAACAATCGCATCTTTATCAATCAAGACCGCACCAAGCACAGAAACCTCGGCTTCTTTTGAATGGGGCGGGACTTTTAAACGCTGTGCAGAATTTCGCTGAGACATATTATTCGGTTAGAATGTGTATTTCCGTAGCTTCTTCATTAACATCGCTACGTTTTAACTTTAGTTTTTCACTCGCTTCTAAATCTTCTCTGTCCATCGCATCCAAAAAACTTATCGGCCACTTTTCCCCCAATTCTTGGTAATCATCCCAATTAATACCCGGGACTACTATATATGGTGAAATTCGTTTTATTAATTCCGATGCTTCTTTTCCTCTTTTCTCATCTTTATTTAAGGTCAGAAAAATCACATCGACTTGACCTAATTTTTGTATTTTCTTCTTATCCGGCATCTGCCAATTATCCATTGCCCAAACAACCCGCCAACTATCAAAAACAAACAACCAATATTTATCGCCTAAATTTTCCATCTCCACTCCGCCAACTTCAAATTCTCCCGGCCCGGGGGTCCAAAATGACTGCTTTCTTTTCACCGGCTCCACGTTTTTCTTGTTAATTTCTTCATCACGATCAGGGACAATGATATCTGCTTTTGCCTTACTTTTGGGATTCCCTATTAATATAAACGCTTCCCCTTCCCTCATCCGAAAACAGTTGCCGCCGAGATATTTTACAATCAACATTACCTTTTAATAATAACACCCGATCTTAATTAAGACAAGAAACTCATCATTGACAGGAGTGAAGTAAATTTTATATCATATGACTAATGAAAAAGGAGCTTATTTTGGCAATCGTAATCGGGTTAGCAATTGGTTTTGGACTGGCGGCAGTTTTTTGGTCAAGAACACAATCTTCAATTAATCTTAGTTTGTTAAACCGCCAAGAAGGACAAACTCCAACTTCTCCATCCCCGGCCCCCGAAACTACAAACGACAAAACCCAGGAAATTGCGCTAAAAATCACTGAACCGGAAAATGAAATTGTTCACACCGAAGAAGAATTAACTATTATTGGCGAAACCGGAATTAATGCTACTGTGGTTATAATCTGGGAAGAAGGAGAAGATATTTTAGTGGCCGACGAGAACGGAGAGTTTCAAAGTGAAATAACTCTAGTCGGCGGGGAAAACAGAATTGACATTACCGCCTACGCCGATGACGGAACCGAAAATAGCCAAACATTAACAATTACCTATTCCACCGCTGAATTTTAAACCCTTAAATGAAAAAAATAATTATTTTGTCAACCATTATTCTATTTAGCAGCTTTGTTATAAAACTACAAATTAGGGCTCAAACTGAACCCAGCCCGACGCCTGATGAGAAAGTCCAGGGAATTAGGGACAAAGTCCAGGAGCAAGTTCAAGAACAGCTGGAAAACATAATCACCGACGATCAAAAAAGAAGTTGGAACGGAACTGTTAGTTCGCTTACTGAAACCGAATTTGAAATAGATTCCTCAAACCAAACCAGGACAATAACAATAAACGAGGATACAAAAATTATCAACCAAGCCCGGGAAGCAGTGTCTTTTCAAGAATTAGAAGAAGACCAATATATTTTAGCAATGGGTTATGAAAGAGTCGACGAATCATTAAATGCCAAGCGAATCGTAATCACTGAACCTTATCAACCAAGAAAAAAAATATCTGTTCACGGCACTGTGGTCAATAAAGCCAGCAATGAAAAAATCATTTTAATTCAAAACCAAGAACAAGAATACGAATTGATCTTAGACTCAAATACCGAAATTAATCAAAAAACAGATTCTGATACGGAAAAACTGGAATATGAAGACTTGCCGACAGATCAAGAAGTTATTGCTGTGATTGAACCGGCGGACGGAGAAACCGCCAGCTATACTGCCATAGAAATTCTAGCTCTTACTTTAACTGAATCCCCTACTCCAACACCAACCGAATAAAAAACATTGTGCTAAAATAAACTTATGACAAAAAAACTAAAACCGATCAAGGGGTTTAGAGATTTTTACCCTGAAGACTGGGCATTCCAAAACTGGCTAAAAAATACTTGGCTTAGGCTGGGAAAATCTTTTGGCTATCAAGAATACGAAGGCCCCTTATTGGAACCGATTGAACTTTATCTCTCTAAAACCAGCGAAGAGATTGTTCAAAAACAAACATTTAAGTTTTCAAAAAAGGGGAAAAAATATGTTTTACGGCCGGAATTAACTCCGACTCTCGCCCGGATGGTAGCGCAAAAACAATTTAAATTGAAGTTGCCGGCAAAATGGCAGTCTTACGGACAATTTTTCCGATATGAACAACCTCAGAAAGGCCGCGGCCGGTCCTTTTTCCAATGGAATATAGACTTATTAGGCTTAGAAAACAGCGAGGCCGATAGTGAAATCGTCGCTTTAGCCTGCTTATCACTTAAAAACCTGGGGCTTACGCCTGACGAGGTAGTAATCAAGCTAAATGACCGCCGCGAGTTGCAAAAGCAGAAAATTTCCAAAGATTTATTCCCCTACATTGACAAATTAACTAAAATGAATTTTAAAAAATGGCAGACCTGGCTGAAAGATGAAGGCGTCTCAACAAAAAAAATAAGGAAAATGGTCGAGTTTTTAAAGTCTGAAAATAATAATTATTCCGATTATTTAAATAAAATTATAAAGAGCCTGGAAAAATACGGACTGGCCGATTATGTTAGGGTTGATAAAAGTCTGGTTCGCGGTTTGGATTACTACACCGGAATTGTTTTTGAAGCTTGGAGTATAAATTCCTCATTAAACCGGGCTCTTTTTGGCGGCGGCCGATATGACAGCCTAACTCAGCAGGTGGGCGGGAAAAAACAAATTCCCGGCGTTGGATTTGCTGTCGGCGACCTGCCAATTTATGAACTACTCAAAGAAAAAGACAAACTCCCGGTTTTGGATTCCAACCCGACCCGGGTTTTAGTCACAGTCTTTTCTCCGGAAACGCAGGCCCAGGCTTTTAAAACTGCTCAGCAGCTGCGGCAAGCAGAAATCAATACGGAATTATATCTTAAGCCTAATGACAACTTAGGAGACCAATTAGACTATGCTAATGATAAAAATATTCCCTACTCCATCATCCTCGGCCCGGAAGAAATTGAAAAAAAAGTCATCACTCTAAAAAACATGGAATCCGGAGAACAAGAAAAACTTTCTTTAAAACAAACAATAAAAAAACTATCTTCATAAATTTATCTCCACGATCGTTGAGATAAATTTGACAAACTAATCTTCCTCAGTTAGAAATATAATAGATGAAAAAAAGAGAATCAAAACTTTTAAAGACTCTCAGATTAGCTGACGATCTTATGTTACTTTTTTATGATTATTTTGATCGAGACATTAGAAAACTACCAGACTTGGAAGATTTTCTTTATGCTGGCGTTGAATCCACCTCCTCTTACTTCATTAAAAAGGGTATTCTCAATCCGGATTTAACATTTAGGGAAAGTCCCCAATCTGTTCTAAGGCTAATAAAAAAGCCATGGGATAAAAAATGGCGTTTTGTCGTTTTTGATATTCCTCAAGAAAATCGGACTATAAGAGATATAATCCGCCGTCGACTAAAAGAGTGGGGTTTTAAATTTTTCCAACGCTCCATTTGGTTTTCTCCCCTCCCTTTAACTAATAAAGTAAAACAACTAGATAAACATATTGATGACACGGATTATCTAACTATTATTGAAGGAACAATATTCCGTTGTAATCCGCAAAAACTTGTTGAAGAAAAATGGGAAATTAACAATTGGAAAACTAAAGCTCAAAATTGGTGTTCACAAATAAAAAACAAAAATAAGTTAACTAAAGAATCACAAATTAAATTTTGGAATCTAATTGAATCCCATCCAAAAGTTCCTTTAGACCTTCTCCCACCTAATTGGCCACTTAAAAAAACATTTGAATTCTTTGCTAATAAAAAATTCAAAATTTAACTCCACGATCGTTGAGGTAAATTTTACTTTATAAGGTGGAGATTGCCGTCTAGGACTTCTTCTAGTTGACGGGTCTTTTTATTCGTCCGATGATCAGTCACTCGATTTTGCTGAAAGTTATATGTCCTGATTTTATCCGACCGCCGCCCTCTTCCTGCTTTTTTCCTTATATTCCCCATATAGCCCTTCTTCTTAGCTTGTTTCCGCTCCCACATTTTACTAGCAAGCAGCTGCAAAGCAATCAGCCTGTTTTTCTGCTGACTTCTTTCTCTCTGACACTCGACCGTTATTCCGGTTGATTTATGTTTAAGCCGGACTGCAGTCGATACTTTATTTACATTTTGACCGCCGGCACCGCCCGAGCGAAAAAACT
This sequence comes from uncultured Gammaproteobacteria bacterium, assembly GCA_964505765.1. GTDB lineage: Bacteria > Patescibacteriota > Microgenomatia > UBA12405 > JAHJSD01 > CAZDJQ01. Next base: position 19,298 of record CAZDJQ010000002.1, read on the forward strand.
CCCACTCCAAATCCTCTTCTTTTATTTCTCCTTGGTTGACAATAACCTTAGGCATAACTACAACTACGGCAGTTGAAGTGTGAGTCCGACCGTGTTTTTCAGTTGCCGGCACCCGTTGAACTCGATGGGTTCCTGTTTCATTTCTCAACTCCAAAAAAGCATTTTTACCAACTACTTTAAGTTGTGATTCATCAATTTTACCTACTTTCCAAGAGTTATTTTGGGCATAACGAAAATACATCCGGAATAGATCTTTAGCCCAAATTTTGGCCTCAGTTCCACCGGCACCAGGCTGAATCTCAATAATAGCGATATTGGGGTTGATTTTCATAACTATTTTCCCTTAGAAGTTTTCTTTTTAGCTTTTTTATCCTGTCTCTTCTTGCTTTTAGCGATTTTTCTTTTCCGCTCAAACTTTTCAATTCTACCTTCGGTATCAATATATTTAGTCTGGCCGGTATAAAAAGGGTGGCAAGAGGCGCAAATCTCCACTTCCAATTTTTTCTTGGTTGAACCGGTAGTAAAACTGTTACCGCAAGAGCAAACTACTTTTGCTTCTTGGTAATACTTTGGATGTATTCCTTGTTTCATAGCTGTTTATTATAACACAATTTCAAAATGAAATACAAAGATCAGAAATCTCTATACCCTAAAGATTCTACAGGCCCCATACTACTCTGATACTTTCCATCATACAAAGTTATTTCACCTATTGTCTCCCAAAAACTAACTTGCCCGATTAACATCCCTGGATATATTTTAACAGGCTGTACTGCATGCAACATTAAAGTCCACCTGTTTATTGAGCCAATATCAATCAATCCTGCTGTTATATGTATAAAAAGCCCTAGTCTTCCAGTTGAAGATCTCCCCCTGATGATTGGAACATACTTTTTACTACCCATAATTTCTTTTGTACAACCCAAATATAATGTATCAGGTTTTAATACAAAGCCTGATTTTGGGATTTTTATACTTTTAGTGGGGTTATGTTTTTTAGCATCTAACATTTTATTCTTATAAACTTTAATTTCATTACCAAGTTGAAAATCATAAGAGTTTGTATCTAAGTTAGATTTATCAAAAGGATTAATAACTATATCCCCTTCACTAACTCTTTTCGCTATTTCGTTTCCTGTTAAAATCATTTAAGTATTAAACTCCTTATAAAAACTACTTGGATATGGTCGAGAAAATTGCTTATAAAAACCATTATACAATTCTTTAGGATCCCCCTTATTTACCCAAAAACTAACTTGCCCAATTTTCATATGGGGATAAATTCTCAGAGGCTGGACTACTTTTAATTCTAAAGTCCAACAATGTAACGTCCCCACATGTCCTAAATCAGCTGTTATTTGTAAAAACAATCCCAACCTCCCAACCGAAGATCTCCCTAACAAAATAGTTGTATATTTATTACTACCGATTTGTTCAAAAGTTCTTGCCAAATAAAGATTTCCCGGCATTAATTTATAACCATCTTCGTCATCTATAATTACCTTCTCAAACTTGGCCCTTTTAGCAGAATCTAAAGACTGACCTTTCTTTAACTTTAATATTTCTGGAGCCAAACGATAGTTATAACTATTTGGATTAACTAATTTTTTATTAAAAGGCTCTATTGTAATATTTCCCTTTTTGTTTTCCTGTTTTATTTGATTACCTGTTAAAATCATTTTTAAAAAAGCTCTACAAATCTTTTACCATAAAAATCTTTTCGATAACGGTGAACAAGAACATTATAGTTTTGATAATCCCTTAGAATATTTGACATCTCTTTAATTTCGTATAAACGCTGATACAGAACTTCTCTAATTTCGTTGTCTTTAATTTCCATATTTGAGCAAACTCGATCAATTGTAGAGTTACAATAAAATTTTAATTCATTTTCTGTTTCCTTAAGTATTTTATTGCGATCCTCATATATCAACTCTAAGTTTGAATAAATTTTCATAACTTCTTTATACCCCTCTTGCGTTATCTCAAAATTAAAGATTTTTTTCGCCTGATTAATTAAATTATTTGGAATTTTATCAACAATATAAAATTCACAAGAAAGTATATAACCTGGAGATTCTAACCATTTTATACATCGGTCAATCATTGCCTGAGGGTTTGAAAAAAAGCGCAAAGCCGCCCCAAATATTATATGTGTAAATTTATTTTTAGGTTCAAAAAGATAACCATCTTGTATTTTGTATTCGATATTTAAGTTATTGAAATGCTCGGATTTAATTCTATTAGCTGCCTTTATAGAAGTACTTGAAACATCTATTCCCAATCCCTTACAACTTGTTAAAAACGCTAATTCTCTCAAACTAAACCCTGTCGTACATCCAACTTCTAGAATAATAGATTTTTTATCTACATTCCCGAACTTTGCCCATTTATTAACAGTAGAAAAAGCACCAGGAGGAACATTCCATTGATTTATAAAGCCAACAAAATCTGTATATGAAAGGCTTTCAATAAATTCAGGTGTCAAGTCCTTTTTATTCATTTAATTTTCTTCAAATAAATCTTTTAAGGAATCTTTATCACTGGAACTCAAATTCGGATGACCAAAATTTATAAAAGAGTTAATGACCCCCATGAAAATATCAGGGTTACCAAAACCCTTTCTTTTAGCACTCTTTCTAATTATCTTTCTCTTTTTTTCCTCAGAATACACAGGATTCTTTAAAATTTGGGTAAAAGAAAGCATAAAGCTCTCCATTCTTCTATTTGCACTTTTCCCCTTCCTTTTTAATTTATCAAGACTAGCTTCTCTCTTAGGAGACACTGTTTCTCTTTCTAATTGATCAGCTATCAAATCTCCTGTTTCTTCAACCAATCTACGGAGCGTATCTCCATCAACATTTAGTAACGAAGATAAAATAGTAACACCATTAGCATATTTTTCTAAGGATCTTTCCAAGCTCCTATATCCACAATTAAAATAAACACCTGTTTCTAACATGGCAGAAATAGCATTAATAGCATCAACAAACCTGAGTTGCGCTGGATTTAAAATATCTGAACTAAATTCTTCCACTTTGGAAACCTTCATATAAGCAGGAGAAACATAAATTGGATGTTCTAATCCCAAGATCCTTGATGTCAAAGTTTCCAACCCAAATCCCCACTCTACTGCTAATTCTTCATTTCCTTTTAAAATTAAAACCACATTTCCTATCTCTTGGAATCCATCTTCAGTAAGAACATCAATCGTTACCCCTTCACCAAAAACATTATCTATGCCATATTCCCAGTTATAATAATCGATTAAGTCATCTGCTCTTCTAACTCCATTGGGAACTTGAAGTTCTTTTATTCTAGTTCGAAATTCTGAAGAAAAATGAACCTGTAATTCACCTGGTAGTAGCTTCAAGCTATCAGTTAAAAATATACTTGCTTCATCTAGAACTTCCTGTAATCGGCCCGGAGGAGTTAAAACCCCTCCCATCGTGAAATAACTTCCAAATTTAGGATGCATCAAAGTCTTATAAATATCAGAAGCATTGTGAGTTCTCAAACAAGGCTGAACTGTTGCTATTCCTCTCTCTGGCAACTCCTTAGCTTTTAAATATTCCTTCCAGCCATTTATTGTAGCTCCAGTAAAACACACTGTTTCATCAATTTCCCCAGGAATTAAAGGAATTGAGTCTACAATTTCATATCCATTTAAATCATAGAAATTCGCAAATTTGGACTCCACTAAATTTCTAATTTGTAGATCTTCATCTCCCACAATTTCTCTTGACTTGATTTCATCTCTTATATAAGGTAATTCACTTTGAGCTGTTTGTCCCCTGGTTACTTGTTTTCTTTCTATCATTTTTCTACAAAGTTTAAACTTATTTCATCTGGCTTTTGAGCCGTTAAAGAACAAAACCCCCCGTTAGGAATAGTAAAAAGAGGATCTGTGTGGCCAAAATTCAAATCATAAACAATTGGAATATCAACTGTTCGAGTAATTCTTTCAAGGATATTATCTAAAATCTCATAATTAACATTTGATTCACTAGCAAATTTACCAATAAGTAAGGCATTAACTTTATTAAAAACACCCATTTGACCTAACTGTGTTAAAAACCTATCAATCCATTTAAGTTTAAAATCTTCAGCTTCCTCAATAAATAAAATCTTATTATCTAATTCTGGGAAAAATTTAGTATTGGCTAAACTTAAAAATGTACAGAGGTTGGAAGCAACTATCCTCCCTTCTTCTTTCCCTGCATTATATACCCTTGAGCCGCGATTGTGCTGAATAATTCGATGATCGTCATCCTCTCGTAAAAAATATAGATCATCTGCGAAAATATCAGAATCTGAAATTTCAATCTCTTTTGAATTATCAATACAAACTTTTTTAAAATATTCCCAAGTATATTTAAAAGGATCAGGTTTTGAAAAACTAATCACACTTGGTCCCATATAGGTTACTAAACCAGTTTTATTAGTAATGGACTGCAATAAAGAACATACATCAGAAAAACCAATAAAAATTTTAGGATTGTTTTTTATCAAATTGTAGTCTAAACAATCGAGAATTTGATTTGTATTTAATCCTCCCCAAAAACTCATAATACAACTAATCTCTTCATCTTCTACAAATTCATGTACTGCTTTAACTCTATCCTTAATTGTCCCCGCGGTATAATTATGAGTTTTTCTGCATTGTGGATGTTCTATTACCTCATATCCTTTTCTCTCTAGATAACGATAACCTTTTCTTATTTGACTATCTTCCAAAATAGAGATTGGCGTTGACGGTGCAATCACACCTATCTTGTCACCCTTTTTCAATTTAGGAGGATAAAACATAGTGGAGCTATTATAACATACTAATCTCTTTGGCCGAGTCTGACCGTCTCTTTTATGGTTTCGCCGTCTCGCCAATACTCAATCTCAATTGAGTCGCCAACTTTCTTTTGGTTGATAATTTCAGCAATACTCTTTCCGTCAACCACGATTCTTTCCCCGTCCAAATGGGTTAAAATATCCCCCTCTTGCAGTCCGGCCTGGTCAGCACTTGATCCCGAAACTACTCCCCGGATATAAGCTCCTTGCGGCAGTTCATTTAAAATCGCCGCATTTTCAGAAATCATCTGATACTCAATCCCTAGAAATGCCCGTTCAAATTCGCCGGTCTCATAAAAAACCTCTAAACTTTGTTTAACCAGATTAATCGGTAAAGCAAAGCCGATATTCTCGGCTCCGCCGGCGACGGCAACGTTAACCCCCACCACCTGGCCGGCAGAATTAAGCAGCGGACCGCCGGAATTTCCGGGATTAATTGCGGCATCGGTTTGGATTACGTTATCTAATTCTTCAATATAGCCCTGCAGTGGTGAAGCCGCCCTGACTCCCCGGCCCAGGCCGGAAATAACGCCGGTAGTGATCGTATGACGATATTGACCCAGGGCAGTCCCAATCGCAATCGCTAACTGCCCTACCTGCAGTTGGTCAGAATCTCCCAATTCCAACGGTTCAAGATTAGTCTCCACCTTTAAAATTGCCAAATCATTAACCGGATCACGATAGATATCTTCAACTTCATAGACCTCTTCTTGTTCCGTTAAAATCCGATAGTCGGCGGCATTATCAGAAACTACGTGTTTATTGGTAACAATTAATCCCTGATCCACTACAAACCCACTGCCGATATTTTGTTCTATTGTTCTTTCTTCTGTTTTTATCCCAAAAAAACCAAACAAAGGAACTTGTTCGGTTTTGGAAACTGAAACGGTAACTACGGAAGGAGAAGTTTTTTCAGCAACTTCGATAATTACCGATTCTTCTCTCAATACTTTCTTTTCAATATAGCTTGTCCCCCCGGACTCAGACTGCCGGATCACTCGGTCTAAAAACGGCAGATAACCTAATCGGGCCAAAATTCCGCCGGCAATTAAGCCAACCACTAAAGCCAATCCCACTCCTAAACCGGCTAAAAAATATTTTGTTTTCCGCATCATAATAACTGGTTAATCCCTTGTTCTAAAATAATATCTTCTTCATCTTCCGCCATTTCTAGTTCTTCCTGACTGATCTCAATATCTGGAGCAACCCCTTCTTCATCAATACAATCACCGTTAGGCAACAGCCACTTGGCAATGGTAATGTGTAAGCCGGCATTATCTCTCAACTGCTGAGGTTCTTGAACCGTTCCCTTGCCAAAACTTTGGCGGCCGACAATAACGGCTTGAGCATTAACCCTCAACGCCCCAGCCAGAATTTCTGCGGCTGAAGCAGAACCGCGGTTAATCAAAACAACTAAGGGCACATCCCGAAGGCGGCCTTGACGGTCTACTTTAAATTCAGTTATTTGATTCCTATAATCTTCTTGTTTAACTACCACCTCTCCTATTGATAAAAATTCTCCGCCGACATAAACCGCCCCCTGTAAATATCCGCCGGGATTATTTCTCAAATCTAAAATTACTCCGCCAAAATCGCTGTCTTGATTGTCCAGAACAGAGTCAACCCACTTATCCCAATTTTCCGGGGTATTTTGACTAAAATGCAATAAGTGGATATAAGCAAATTGTTTTCCGTCCCTCTCAAGCCATTCTTGTTCCAATGTCGGGATTACTATCTCTCCCCGGGTTATCGTCACCTCAAATGTTTCCGTCTCTCCTTCCCGGGCTAAAACCAAAGTAACATCGGTCCCGACCGGGCCGCGAATATATTTGACCGCTTGGTCAAGGGCAATATCAGCTGTCTCTTCATCAAGTCCTTTTTCTTCATCAATTATTTTTAAAATTAAATCTCCAGCCTGAACCCCAGCTTGTTCTGCCGGAGTATCTTTTAACGGCGACATCACCGCCAACTGGCCTTCTTCATAACCGAGCTGAATTCCAACACCGCCAAAAGAGCCAGTTAAATTTTGTTGGCTGATTTTATTATCTTCAGCCGGCAAATACATGGTATAAGGATCTCCAAGTGAACGGACCATTCCGGAAATCGCCCCATTAACCATATCCTTTGCCTGCAGATCCGACTGATCTATATATTTGTTTTCTAACCGCGCCCAAACATCCCAAAACAAACTCATATCTGCTTTTGAGTCCGGAGCTCGATACTGCCGCCGGCCAAAATAAAAACCGCCATATCCGGCTAAAAGCATTAAGCAAAGAATAATTACAATTTGTCGGATTTTTTTTATTTTAATCTTCATCGTTTGGAATTAACAAACAATCTTTGCCGGCATGCAGCAAACAATTCTTGTCCTGATAGGCGGTCAGCTGATCTTTATCTTCCAAATTAATAACTAAAATCGGGATTTCCAAATCTTCAACTTCTTCTTGATATTCACAAGTCACAAACCCGGCAACCCCAACTACTGCCCCCTTCTTCAAAACAAGATTACTCAATTCAGGAATAAAAATCAACTTTTTCGCCAAACTGCCATTTATATCAGTAAAAATCAAATCGTCATAAATTACCAATTTTCCCCAGACATTTTTCTTGCCGAATCCCTTTCCCGGCACTTTAAAAGTCCCAAATTTTAGTTTTATTTTGTTATCTTTAATCTCTGCTGCTTTAGCCGCAGTGGGAGAACGAAATTTTTCCTTTTCAGTTTCAGCCAAAACCTGCCCCTGGTCAACCTGATCGCCGGAATCAACCTTTATCTCAGCTTTTTTAGGTAAATGAAGAATCCATACTGCACGACTCATTAGTTTATTTTACCTTGGTAACAAAAGGAAGCAAGCCCAAGTGCCGAGCGTGTTTAATCGCTTCTGACAATTGACGTTGATGCCGGGCACAAACCCCAGTCTTGGAACGAGATAAAATTCGAGAACGACCGGATAAATAATTTTTCAACCGATCGTAATCCCGCCAATAAGGGTTCTCCCCTGATTTGCAAAAATAACAATCTCTTCTGGTTTCTGTTTGTTTTCTTTTTCTTGGCATAATTTAATTAAAAAGGAACTTCTTCATCTTCCTCAACCGGTTGTTGTTTTGTCTTGTCTTTATCTTTTGGTTTTTCTTCTGCTTCTTCCTCTTCCTCAGATCCGGACTGAGAACTTTCAAATTCTTCTTCTAAATCAGAATCTTTAGAAGCGGCACTATTTATTGACCGCAGTAATATCATATCATTAATGACAATCTCAGTACTTTGTCTTCTAATCTCATCGGAATCTTCCCATTCACGATATTGAATCCTGCCGGAAACAAAAACCTTATCCCCCTTGGAAAGCAACTGGGCGCAAAGCTCCGCCAGCTGTGCCCAAGCAACTATCCGGTGAAATTGGGCGGCTTCTTTTTGTTCTCCATCACTGGTAGTCCAGCGCCTATTCGTTGCTAAACCAAAATTACAAACAGCCGTCCCTCCGGGCGTATACCTCAATTCCGCATCCCTGGTTAAATTACCAATTAACATTGCCCGATTCAAACAACGAGTTGACATCTAATTACCCCCCTTATTTTTTAATAATAAATAACGCAGAACATCATCTTGACGGTTTAAATAAGTGGTCAGCGGAGAAAAATCAAAACCTGTTCCTGAAAAAACCAGGTTCCAAACCCAAAAATCAGCAGTTTTGTTTTTCTTCATCGGATAAACCAATTTCTTCTCGCCCCATTTTTCTTTTTCGTCTACTTCGGCTTTGGTTTTTTTAATTTTATCTTCTAATTCTTTGAAAAAATCTTGACGGCGTTCTTTGGTCATATCAGGTGCAGTCAAGAAGATAAATTCATATTTTTCAGTCATAAATTATCCTTATTATACCGACATTCTTATCTAGCCGTCAACCACCTCTTTAAACAGCTATTATTTCACTGGGATGATTTTAAAACCAGTTGGAGTATCTTCAACTACATAACCCAATTTTTCAATTTCCTGCCTGATTAAATCCGCTTTTTTCCATTTTTCTTCACCGCGTAATTTTTCCCGCTTAGCAGCTAACTTTTTAATTTTATCCGGCACCGCTGTAGGTGTTAACAAATCTAACCCCAAAACTTGGTCCGCTTCACTTGCCAGCCATTTTTTCTCTTCACCGGACAAACTTTTATCTTTGATCGACTGCCAAAAAAGCGCCAACGCTTCCGGCAGGTTAAAATCGTCGGCCAATTTGCTCATAAACCTGTTTTTATATTCCTCTGCTTTTTCTGTTTTTCTTGACTCTTCTATTTGAAAAGGAATTAAACTTTGCAAGTGCAGACGCGAATGCTGAGCGTTTTTCAAGGCCGGCCAAGTAAAGTTCAGCTGTTTTCGATAGTGTCCGTTAAGATAGAAATAACGCAAATCCAGAGGATCAAAGCCCTTTGATTTAAGGTCGGCCAAAGTATAATCATTGCCTAAACTTTTACTCATTTTACCCCCTTCAACCAAAAGAAAAGCCCCGTGAATCCAATACTTGACAAAGGGAGACTGTCCAGTTGCCGCTTCGGATTGAGCAATTTCATTCGGGTGGTGAGTGCTTTTTAAATCCTCACCGCCAAGATGAATATCAAATTGTTCACCCAAATAAGCCATACTCATGGCCGAACACTCGATATGCCAACCCGGAAATCCTCGACCCCAAGGACTTTCCCATTCCATATCTCTTTTTCCCTCTTTTGGCGAAAATTTCCATAAAGCAAAATCGCGGGGATCTTTTTTTTCGGGATTTTTATCCACTCTCGCCCCGGCTTTAATTTCATCTAAACTCGATACTTGTCCGTAAGTATGCCCGGCTTGTTCATATTGCTGAATATCAAAGTAAATTCCGTCACTGGTTTGATAAGCAAATCCGGCCTCTTCAATCTTTTTAATCAAACTAATTTGATTATCTATATGAGCAGTGGCCCGAGGTAAAATCTTTGGTTTTATTATGTTCAACTCTTTTAGCCCCCGACGAAAATCTTTAATGTGAATTTCAGCTATCTCCCAAGCTGTTTTTCTTTGTTTATCCGCCGCCTTTTGAAGTTTGTCTTCACCTTCATCCGCATCATCAGTCAAATGCCCGACATCAGTAATGTTCATTACCTGGGTTACTTGATATCCAAAAGCGGAAAGAGTTCGATAAACCAAATCACTAAGCACATAAGTCCGCCAATTCCCAATCGTAACAGAAGAATATACGGTTGGGCCGCAAGTATACATCCCAACTTGAGGAGGATCAATCGGTTCAAATACTTCTTTTCGACGGGTAAGTGAATTGTATATTTTTACATTCATCGGTTCTACTATAACAAAGATATGTTGAATCTAGACTAATTTTTCAGTTTACTCAATTCGCCGGTGCCGCCTTTTTTCTTTCTTTTTTGAAAAGCCGAGCCGCGTTTAGGCTTGTCAGTGCTCGGTAAAATGTCATTAGCGTCAGCCCGGGCTTCTTGCTCCTCCTGCTCCCGTTGTTTTTTCAAGCTCTTGAGCATCTCTTCCTCTTCAGTCTCTTTTTCCTTAACCTTCTTTTCCTCTCTTACCTCCTGCATCTGTTTTTCCATATCTTGAGCTCCCGGCCGTCCTCCTAAGTCTAAAGAACCGGTTTTGGTTTGCGGTTGAGCCGCTGATTCCGGCTCGGACTCCGATTCCGGCTGTTTATCTTCCTCGACCGCCTTAATTGCTTGTTTAACCTGGTCTATTTTCTCTTGTTTTACTTCTTCCTTTTCCCATTTGAAATCTATTTTTTTAGACTTCTGCTTATCGGTTTGCTTATTATTAGACGATTTCTTCCCGGTTAATTCGGAAACTGCTTCATCAACCGCCTGACCGGCCTGTTCTTCCACTTGCTTTGCGTTTTTACCCTCAAGTTTTACTGCCCCGTTTGAAATATTTTTGGTTATATTTTTTTTATTGCTCATATTTTGATTACAAATTATATTCCGAAATCACTTAACCCCCCCATTTCCTGCATTTTCTTAGCGGCAACTTTTTGGGACTTTTTAATCGCTTTATTAATCACCGTAACCAAATCCTTGTTTACTTCCCCGTTAATCTTAATTGATTTTAGTTTCTGGTCTCCGCCAATAACTACTTTGATGTTTCCGTTTTCGGCAACAATCTCCTCGTCAGCCAAAGCTTTTTTCAGCTTGTTGGCTCGATCTCTCAATTTTTTTAATTTACCTAGTTTTTTGAATTTATCAATCATAAATTACACCTCCTTCTATCTTTTAAATATCTCTTCCGCCACTTTTGACATATCTTCTTTTTGCTTAGGTTCTACTTTGTTCTGATTCCTTTCAGCCAAGACACACCTTATTGTAACATCTGAACGACAAACTTTTTTTAAACCGCTTTCAACTATTCGACGATTACGGGTTTCTTCTAATTTATCTTTATGAAATGGATAAAATACTCTAAGCACCAATTGGTCATTTTCAATTTCCTGCGGTTCTGCTGCTCTTAAAAATGCCGCCACTGAATGATTCATCGGTTTCACCGCCGTTAATAATTTCTGCCACTTCTGTTTAATCATTTTAAGGGTTAAATCCTGCTGATTTTCTTTTGGTGTCTTTGATGGATTTTTGGATTTTTTAGTTTTCACTCTGCTCCCAAGAAACTCAATCACCGCCAACTGAAACGGCAGCTGCGGCAAAACTGCATTTTTCTGCTCCGCCATTGCCTGCGTCAATATCCGTGACAACCGGCTCAACTCCATTAAAGTGAATTCCGCTGCTAATTGCTTTTCCCCCGGTTTTGCTTGATTAACTTCAGCTTTAATTAAAATCAATTGCTGAACCAGATTCAACAGCCGTTGTAAATAATTATTCATCTCGGCGCCGTCGGCCTGTAATTCTTCTCCGACCCGAAGCAGTTCTTTTTCATTGCCGGCGGCAATTAGTTGAAGCACTTTCTCCGGTTTTTGTTTCTGCCAATGAAGCAGTTCCTGCTGAGCCTGTTCCCAACTTATTTTTTTCCCTAAGCTCAAGAACAAACTTTCCAAGATTTTTTGAGCATCGCGAAACCCGCCGTCGGCTAAATCTATAATCGTTTCAATCACTTTTTTGTCGACTTCCAAGTCCTCGCCGTCAATAACTTTTTGCAGGCTCCGCTTCACCTCGTCTCTTTTCCCTCGCTGAAAATCTATTCTTAACAACCGCGATAGGACCGTCGGAATAATTTTCTCCGGATTAGTTGTGCATAAAACAAAAACAACATGAGCCGGCGGTTCTTCCAAAGTTTTAAGAAGGGCATTAAAAGCCGGATTGGTAAGCATATGAACTTCATCAATAATATAAACTTTATATTTGGAATTAACCGGAGCTAAGCCGATTTTTTCTTTCAGCTGTCGAATATCATCAATCCCGCGGTTTGAGGCGGCATCAATTTCAACCACGTCCAAACTTGTTCCCCTGGTAATTGCCTGACAAATTGAGCAGTCATTACACGGCTCAACAGTTTTTAGGCCTTTTTGTCGACAATTAATTGATTTTGCTAAAATTCTTGCCGCTGAAGTCTTTCCAGACCCTTTTGGACCGGCAAATAAAAACGCTTGGGGGACCTGATCACCTTTAATAATTTTCCCTAGTTTTTCCCGGACTTCCTTTAAATCCAATTCTTCAATTGTTTGCGGTCGGTACTTTAAAAAATACATAAATTTAAATTGTTATATTGTTAAATTGTTAATTTTATGACCATTTAGCCATTTAACCATTCTAGCAATTAAATAATTTAGTCAACTAAATTATTAATCCCATGCTCCAGCCACTCTTCTAAAATTTCAATCACCAGCCGCTCGCGTTTCCGGGCTTCAGTTCGGGCTTCGGGGTAACAAATCATAACGTCGCCTAATTGCAATTTCCCGTCCGGCCCCTTTTCATGCATTGGGAAAGATAGCACTCCGGGAATATAATCTTTGTTCCGATACTGTTGGTTGAGTTTTTTTGCCTTTCGCTTACCGACAAAATTTAAACTCAATTCAATCGGCCCGGAAATATTTTTTTCTTTTAAAATTTGCTCGGTTATTTGACGGACCTTTTTTATGTCGATTGGATACCGTGGATCTTTTTTTATATCAATCCTCATTGATCTAAAACCTGTTGAACAATTTTTGACACCTTTCCCCCCTGGGCTTTTCCCTGCAACTTGGCCATTACTTTCCCCATTATTTCCCCAAAATTATTAGTTTCTTCTTTTTCAACTATACCCTCAACCACTTGCTTGATTTCTGCCTCATCCATCATCTCCGGCAGATATTGTTTTAAAAGCTTAATTTCTTCTTTTTCTTGCCGGGCTAAATCTTCTCGTTCAGCTTTCTCGAACGCTTCCAACGCTTCTTTTTTCTGTTTTAATTCCTTTTGGAGAACTTGAACCACATCATCCTGGCTAAATTCTTCTCCTGTCTCTATCTGCTTGGTCTGAATAAGAGAAACTAAGTATCTTAGAGAGTTGGCTTTTTCTTTTTCACCTTGTTTTAAAGCTTGTTTAGAATCTTGTTTAATTTGTTCTAATAATTTAATCATTTATCTCCCGCCTTTCTTATCCAGTCTTTCTTTTCTTTTTCTCTTTTCTTTTCGCTCTTCGGCCCCACTTTTATAAACCATATTTTCTTTAATTTCATCAACAATATCCATGGTTGCCCGTCGAAATCGGGCTAATAAATCGGCATTTGTTTCCTTTTTGTCGTTTCTTTTTTTTACAACTATCGGCATTCATAAAGCACCTCCCCTCAAAAATCTAAAATAACAAGGAGTCTATTGATTTAGTGTAACAAAGAATTTCTTGAAGAACAATAATTAGATTTCGGCTTAGTGGTTAATCATTCTCCTGCTGGCACAAAATCCAATCACGAGTATTGACAAGTCCATTATCATCAAAATCGTAGCTGGCATCACTTGTCCCAAACTTGTCCATGAACTCAGACATAATACATTGACTAACCTTAACCTCGGTTTCAGTGGACGGCTCTGCACTCGAAGTCGCCGGTTCCTCTGGTTCCATCGGAGGCTCCGTCGGCAAAGCAGTTTCTCCCTCCTCTGCTTTGGTCTTGAATGAAAATGGAATCCCGTCATTATCGTAAATCTTATCTCCCACTCGGATCCGGAAATAATAAGTTGTCCCTGCTCTTAAAGGAGACAAATCTATTTTGTGACTGGTTGTCGATTGTTGTTCCGGCGCCCGAAGCAGTAAACTGGCCGGTGTAGTTCCGTATTCGACTGTGGATTGAGTTTCCTTTTCCGTAGTCCAGCTGATAACTGCTTCTTTTGCTTCCGCTTGAACTTGAACGTTTTGAGGCTCCGCCCCACCGGCGGCACCGCTTAAATAAGTTCTAGCCGCTCTTAAACCAAAGACCGCTAAAACCCCGGTGAGCAGTAAAATAACAACAATGATTATTTTTTTTATGTTTCCCTTCATTTTAAAACGCCATCACTGTAGATAATAATAACATAATTATTCCGCCTACTCCCAATATAATCAACGGAGTTTCTACTCCTGCTTCCGGCAGCTCGCTGGCAGTCGCCGTTGATTCCGTTGTGGTGGAAACTTCGTCCTCTTCCGTTGTTGATTCCGTTGTTGATTCTGTTGTTGTTGTAGAATCTTCCTCCTCGGATTGCCCGCCGATCGAGTATGAGCCACTGCCGTTGGAAGCACAATCAATTAAATTGTTGCCGGACGGGTCCCAGATGCCGGAATCCAGTGAACTGTCGTCTTCACATAAAAAAGAAGCACTGGCTTCACCACTGCTCTGAGCTTCAAAAGTAATTGTCCCCAAATCTCCTTCACCGGACACCGGTTCCAAGTGGACTTCCGTCATTCCCCATAATGTCACCCTGCCTTCTGAATTATCAATTTCATAACTGAACTCAGGGAAAAAATCTCCTTCCACAACTTGATTGACTTTCAATCTTGTCGCATCAAAACTGATTGCTGCGTCTGCGGCTGACGCTTCTTCTTCTCCGGTGTCTATTTTGACGACCACTTCAAAACTGTCTCCGACAACCTGATCTCCGCTTGACGGATCAAAATAAAATCTCGGGGTAGCGTAAACAGCTGAGGCCGATACCGCAAATAAGCCGAAAATTAAACCGGAAATTAAAAAAATCTTGCGCATTTTTACCTAATTATCAAACTCAAATCTTTTGTTTGAAAAGAATAGTCTATCCCCTGTCCAACTAAATTTGTTTCGGCGGTCTGATCCTTTTTTATCCGGAAGCTGGTTTCTCCTGCCTGTTTGGCTTGATAGGTTAAAGTTAATAACGTGGCTTCTTGGCCTGCTTCAAAAGTAACCATATTATCTAATTGCACCAAGGTTACTAAAACTCGCTCATTTTCCGGTTCAATCCAGTTTCGACCGACTTCTGAAAACCGTCCCGAGGGATTGGCTTCCAAGATTTCAATATAAGCCGGATCATATTCAATCAGAATATCGACTCCATCTAAAGCTAATTGCTCATCCGGAGTCATAACCACCCTTAACTGATTTTCTTCATCCACTTCAACTGTATTTTCCCCTACTAAAGAAAGTTGAGTTTCCCGCTTGTCTTCGGGTTGTAAACTGGTTGGCAGACTTCTATCCGCTGCCCCCCAGTTACCGCTTCTCTGTTCAGAAAGCTTTTGAACAATAATTACACTCTCAATAATTACTAACACTGCTAAAAGCGGAACCAGCCACTTAGCGCTTACTATCTTTTTAAAATCCATATTTGCTCCTTACTTAACTAACTATATAATTAAATCCGCCCTCTTTGCAAGGACTAAATTTCATCTCCGTACCGAGTACTCAAAGTTTCTAAGAAAAAGACTATGTCTTGAGTGTTAACTATTCCGTTCCGGTTCAAGTCCTCCGAAACATTTCTCCCTCTTTTGCCTAAAGCGGCTTTTAAAAGGGTATAATCAGCGGCATTGACTTTCCCGTCGCGATTTATATCGCCGGGCTTGAGTCTCAAGCCGGTCCAATCAAAACCGTTTTCGCCCGAACTTAAAGTTAAACTCCCCTCATCCAACCGGCAGTAATCGGTCTGATTGTCCCAACAAAAACGCCGGGCCAAATGCACCGGTCCTTTAATCAGGGCCGAATAATTATCACCGGGGGTAATTCCAATTAAAGTCAGCCCTCCGGTTCCAACCGCTTGGTCATCAAAGCTAACCACAATATCCTGATAAACCTGTCGGTGACCTTGGCCGGCAACTGTTACATCCACCGTTTGATCCGGAATATCGCTAATAATAACCTGACGATTGCCGGCTTCATATTCCGTTCCTTCAAATTTAATTTGGAACGTCATTTCCGGCCAACCCACCCCTTCACAGTCAAACTCTTGTTTATTACACAAACGATAGTTATCACACGAGCCTTGTTCATTCGAATCCAAACCAGTATGATACTCATACCGCCAACAAGTATTGCTTTCATTTTCATTTAACCTTACCGACTCTAAAACTAATTTTTTCCCGGGGGTAATAACTTGAGCACAAACCTCATCAGCTTCAGGACAACCTAAACAACTGGTCGGCCAATCGACATTAGTGTTTTCCACCACGCCGATCTTATCTTTGCTAATACTTAAATCCTCAGCCATGTCATTTATAAAACAGTCAGGATAAACATCACCGCAGTCAACGACTTTAATCTGGGCAACAACCTGCTCGGGATTATTAATTTCCAATCCCCGGTCGACATCAACGTCATCGCTGTAACGAACCCCGCCGACATCATAATCCTGCAACTTTAATTGAAACTCGCCCTGCTTTTGACCGATAAAACTGATTTCAACTAAATCAAAAACATCAGTCGGAACCGTTTGTTTCATTGTTAAGGCACTTAATCTTATTTCTCCTTGTTCGGCTATTTCCGGAATCCAAATGCTGGCCCCGTAATCCTGGTGAAAAGATAATTGGTCAACACTGACCAGGTCATTATCAAACTGGAACCTTAATTCCGCCGCCTGGATCTCAGCCGTCTCCGGAGCATTTTCAGGACGGGGATCAACTTTAACCAAAATTTTCCCAACTTCGCCTTCACATATTTCTAAAGGCTGGGGATACAAACTAACATCAATATTACTGTAAGCCGCTTTTCTTCTAAGCTCTGTCCTTTGCTGAAGCAGTACCCCGCCCGCCAATAAACCGGCGGCCGCCATCAAAATTGCGACTAAACTTAATGCTCGTTTTCTTTGTTTATTCATTTAAATACCTTTTATATTTTAATTTCGTAAATAATCAATATATTTTTCTTTCCATAATAAAAAGTCATCTATCCCTACATTACCATCACAATTGTAATCTGCATAGAGCTGACCAGCCGGAATTTGTTCTGCTCTGAAAAAGATTTTAATGTATTGTTCTTTCCAGCCGAGAAAATCTGTTAATGTCGCTCCGCTTGTCTGGCAATTGTAGCTGGTCGTTCCCCGATCAGCAAAACTGCCGTCCGGACACGGCTTACAGCCGGTTTCAACTGGCGGCTGAGTCGGTTC
>CAZDJQ010000002.1:36719-39039 GCA_964505765.1 uncultured Gammaproteobacteria bacterium
GAGTCGGGGTAGCTGTCGGCTCATAAGAAGGCTCTACACATTCCAGATTACATTCAATTTCACTATCATAAGTTCCATCATAGCTTTGAACACAGTAATCTAAAGCCGTACATTTCCATTTCAGATCAGCATCGCCGACACAAACACATTCTCCGCTAACTGCTTTACATTCCTTTCCGGCAAGACATGTTCCAACGCATTGACTTCCGGCAGGAGTTTGTTCAAGCCGGCAATCTTCTACAGTGTTGGGATCACAGACTTCACAAGCGTCATTGCAGCTACTATAATCTGTGGCCTGAAAAGTTTTATAAACACAATTCCTATCACCGTCGTAACAATAACACTCAAACCAAGAATCTCCGCCGCCTTCATCTCCTCCTCCGCCACCGCCTCCGTCATCATCTCCACCGCTGCACTGACAAATATCCTGGCCGTCACAACAATCACTGTTTGACTCTACCGTAGACGGACAATCCGTTCCGCACCATTTCTGCTTATCAGCTCTATTTCCACTAGCATCTAATAATACTCCATCTTGACAAGAATAACCGCTTAAATCTTTATTATAAACATCACTACAATCAGTGCCGCCAGAATCATCTCCTCCACCATCACCACACTGACTAGAACAATCCGGATGTGCGCTACATTTAGGCCCACAATAGCCCTGATCCTCCCAAGTGCCATCATTACAATAGTAATCATGACAGTCAGTAGTATTACAATGCGTCCCGGTCAAACCACCACAATCCGCTGTTGCACTTTTTCTAGTTTCCTGTCTTTGCTGGACTAATTGAAGCGCGGCCGGAAGAGCTAAGCCGAGAAGTAATAAACCAATAATAAGCGGTGCTTGTGCGGCACCGCGTTGTGATTTTCTCTTCATTAACTCCATTAAAGCATTATTAAAAACCATTTGTCAAGGATATGGTAATAAGCTACTATTGTATTAATGGGTAAAATACCAACTATTCTAGCTGTATTATTATTAATCCCGGTTACTTTATGGGCGCTATTCCAAAACCAGGATCTCCGCCGAGCCGCCTTTGGAACTAAAGCAAATATTGAAATCGATCTTAGCCAAACCAGCGGTCCTCTGCCTAAAAGAATCTGGCAGAATTTTGCTCAAGGCGGGGAAGAAGCTAAAAATATGCTTGAGCCCGCAGTCAACCAAACCGCCGAACTTCAACCGCAGTTAATCAGAATTGATCATTTGTTTGATCATCATGTCAAAATTAACCCCGAAGCGTCGGGGCAAGCTAAATATGATTTTTCTCAATTGGATGAAATTGTCAATACTATTATATTCACCGGCGCTAAACCGATGTTTGCTCTTTCTTACATGCCGTCCTCAATGTCCCGGGACGGTCAAATTATTTCCGCCCCGGAAAATTGGCTTGAATGGCAAGCTCTGGTTAAAGCTACTGTCAGTCGATACAGCGGCAAAGACGGGTTTAATTTGGCTGATATTTATTACGAAGTCTGGAATGAACCGGATTTGTTCGGCAGCTGGCATTACGGAAGCGAACCCAACTATTTAACCCTTTATTATCATACCGCCAAAGCGGCCCAACAAGCGGCCGATACTAATTCTTTTAAAATCGGCGGTCCGGCGACCACCGGCTTTTATCCCAACTGGATTAAAACCTTACTGGAATACTGCCACCAAAACAACTTGAGGATTGATTTTATCTCCTGGCACCGATACGCTAAAAATCTGGAGGCTTATGACCAAGACTTTGAAAAACTCAACCAGATTTTAACCGATTACCCAGATTATTTCACTTTGGAACGGTTGATTACCGAATTCGGGCCGGATTCAGAAAATTCCCCCTGGTATGACAACCAAATATCAGCCATTCATTCCATCGCCAGCATAACTCAATTAATCGGCAAAGTTCACCGAATATTCACTTTTGAAATTATTGACGGACCCGGCCCGGAAAAATATTGGGGGCGTTGGGGGTTGCTCACCCATAACAATCACGGGGTATCAAAAAAGCCGCGTTACCACGCCTACAGTTTTCTTAACCAATTAGAAGGTCAAAGGGTTTCTTTATCGGGTGAAGGCAGTTGGGTGAAAGCACTTGCAACAACAGAAGATAATAAAATTCAAGTTCTTCTAGTTAATTACGATCCGCTGAACCGGCATTACGAAACTACTCCGGTTACTCTTGAAAATATTCAGCCGGGAACTTATCAATTCAGCCAGCAATATTTTCAGGGGCCAAGTAGAAGCGGTCAAGAAGAAGTTGAGTCAACTAAAATTACCAAAAAAATCATCCTTCAGCCCAATTCGGCAGTTTTACTGGAATGGGAAAAA
>CAZDJQ010000002.1:39139-49370 GCA_964505765.1 uncultured Gammaproteobacteria bacterium
AGACTAATTTATAAAATAAACCTCTTAACATCAGCGGCAATGATTAAAGCAGATATTAATAGTATAAAAATCATCGCCGCTTGATTAATTTTTGTTTTTGTCTGTTCACTAATTTTCTTACCCCGGACTATTTCAAACCCCAATATGCCGGCGTGCCAGCCGTCGGTTCCGGGAATAGGAACAATATTTATGATTGCTAAATTAACTGAAACAATTGCAAAGAAATGAATTACGGGAAGCAGTCCCTGGCGCTGGAAAATCTGCCGGGAAGCAGTATAAATCCCAATTGGGCCGGCAACGTCTTCCGGTAATTTTCCTTGAAACAATCTAGCCATCATCTGACCGACCCCTTTTGTTATTTCCAGTCCCCAAAAAACCGCTTCTTTCAAACCGTACCAAATTCCGATTGGAATTCTTCGCCATAAAGCAATCTTTTTAAGTTCAGAGTCAGTAATAATTACTCCAATCGCTCCCTGATCCTCGGGCGGACTTTCTCTCGGAACCAATTCATATTCTCGATTTTGAGAAGAAATTAAAATTACTTTTTCTCCTAAATGCTCATCTATAATTTGAATAAACTCTTCAGAATCATTTATTTCAAATTTTTTCTCGTCAACTTTCACCCCAACAATCACCGTCTCCGTTTCCAAACTTACTTCACCAGCAGGAGAATCCGGCAATACCTGAAGAATTTTAACCCCGTCAATCGGCTGAGGCACCCCTTGAACCCCATAGACAACACTAAACACTCCAATCGCCAAAAGGAAATTCATCACTACTCCGGCCGCTAAAATTAAAAACTGGATCTTATTAGACTGGGTATAAAAAGCTCTTTTTTTATCCTGTTCCACCTTGCTTTCCATCCCCCAAATCCGAACAAATCCGCCTAAAGGCAAAGCGTTAATCGAATAGATTGTTTCTCCAATTTTCTTCCCCAATAGCCGGGGCGGAAGCCCAAAACCAAACTCCTCCACTTTCAATCCATTAATCCTGGCCATAATAAAGTGGCCCAATTCATGAACGAAAATCATCGTTGATATGGCAATAAAAAATATTAAGAAGGTCATTATTATCCCTTAATCTCTTTTCTTTTTTTCTCCGCCATTTGTTCTAATTCATCAATATATTCATCGGTTATATTTTGAAGCTTTTCTTCCAACCGATAAAAATCATCTTCGCTGATTTCGCCCTGCTGTTCCTGTTCTTGAAGCGCATAACGATGCTCACTGCGGACATTACGAATCATTACCCGAGCCGCTTCCAGTTTTTTATTCAACAGTTCCAAATAATTTTCACGCTGCTCTGTAGAAATACGGGGTAATTTTATTCTGATTTTCTCTCCGTCAATTGCCGACTGGAAACCCAAATCCTGGGCTAAAATTTCATTTTTCACCCGCTTGAGAATCATTTTGTCCCAAGGCTGAAAAATCAAACTTCTGGCTTCCTCAACCGCAATTGAACCCAACTCTTTTAAAGCCAATTTATCTTGGCCGGGATAGGCTTCAACTTCTATATCTTCAACTAAAGAGGGATTAGCCCGGCCGGTTCTAATAGTAGCAATCTCTTCCCTGAAAATTTCCAGAACCTGGTCCATCTGGTGACGAACATTCTTTTCGTTCATTATCAGATTGCAAATCGAGAAAAATCGCCAATTTTAATATTTTCACCAAATTTGGCAATATTTAATTTTAACACTTCTTCAATCGTCTTGTCAGTTTCTTTTACAAAGTTTTGGCTTTTTAATTCTTCAATATCTTTAGGATTCATTGAAGCTACTTGTAGACACAAATCTTGTGCAAACTCCCTAAATTCTTCGTTTCTTGCCATAAAATCAGTTTCGCATAAAAGCATGATCATTGCCCCAACTTTGCCATTCATGTGCGTATATGTCGCCACATAACCTTGATTGGTCTCCCGGCTTGCTTTTTTCCCTGCTTCCGCCAGTCCTTTTTCCGCTAATATTTTTCTGGCCTCATCCAGATTCTCTTCCGCCGCCTCCAACGCTTTTTTAATATCCATTACTCCCACTCCCATTTCCTCTCTTAACTGCTTTACTTTTTTAATCAGGTCTTTTTCAGCCATTTTATTTTTTCTCCTTTGACCCCGAGTCCGGCTCAGCCGGTTTTTCAACCGACTTCGCAATTTCTCGAACAATCAACTGGATACTTTTAGCCGCATCATCATTAGCCGGAATCGGATAATCAATATCATTAGGATTGGTATTGCTGTCAACAATCGCCACTATCGGCACCTTTCGCATTTTAGCTTCTTTAACGGCAGTTTCCTGAGCATGAGCGTCAACTAAAAACAGGGCGTCAAAACGCTGGTCCAAATCCGCTATTCCGCCGACAATCCGTCTTAACCGGGTTAATTCTCTTCTAATCATTGCCTGTTCTTTTTTTGAGCGGTCATCATAATTACCCTTGTCCCAATCCTGCTTTAACTCATTATATTTATCAATACTGTTTTCTTTTATTTGTTTCCAATTGGTTATTGTTCCGCCGAGCCAGCGGTTGGTAATATAAGGCATATTAATTTCAGCCGCTTCTTGTTTAACAATCTCTCTTGCCTGCCTCTTTGTCCCGACAAAAACAATTTTTCTTCCTTTTTTAGTCAATTCGGAAACAAATGCTTTTGCTTCATCCAAGCACTGTTTAGTTTTTATAAGATCAAAAATTGCAATCCCGTCACGAATATCATAAATATATTTCTTAACATTAGAATTTATTTTGGATTTTTTATGACCGAAGTGGCAGCCGGCTTCCAGAAGATGCTCCAAAGTCAGTTTGTCATTTTTTTTCTGCTTTTTTTTTGCCATCCTTGTTTCCTCCACCAGGGATCAAAAAATAACCAGGATGACTCCCTGATGTGTGTAATGGAGATATTATAACATTAAGACTTTTTCTTATCAATAAGCTAAATTGCTTGAATTATTTTTTCTTTTTTTAAAAGCTTAATTACTTGTTGATGGATTTCTTCGATTGATAATAAATTCCCGTCTTTGTCGAGGCAGTTAATTTTCTTCCAGTGATCATAGCGATCACACAATTGCAAATAGATTTCCGCCGCCTTCTTTAAAAAGTCAAGATTCTCTTCATGCAAATCTCTCTTTTTACCATTAACATATTTCCGCTCCCTTTTTTTATCAACCAACTGTTGACCGATTTCCACCGGAACATAAAGGAAAATAACAATATCTTCTTTCGGTAACTTGTGGATTTTATACTCCATTTTAGTCGACCACTCCCAATAGTTTTCCCACTCCTCTTTTGGCAGCTTTGCCGCCTGAAAGGCCATATTTGATGAGGTGTAGCGGTTGGCAACCACATAACAACCGCCTTCCAACCAATCTTCCAGCTGAGGTTTAGCCATCAGCCGATCTATTGCAAAAGCATAAGAAGCTAAATAAGGACTTATTTCTTCCAGCTTTCCAAATTCTCCATTTAAATATTTTCCGACTATACTGCCGTGAAAAGATTCATAATAACGGGGAAATGAAATGTATTTGGTTTGCTGCCCCTGTTTTCTCAACTTCTCTGCTAGAAGTTTTGCTTGGGTCGCCTTCCCCGACCCATCAGTGCCGTCAAAAACAATCATTCTCCCCCACTGGCGTTTTCTTTTGGAAACAAACTGTAAAAAGTAGCGTAATATCGACCGGACGTTCTCCTTATTAAAATATTGAGAAAAAAATAAATCTTCTCCTTTCCATTTATCCAACTCTGCTTTACTGTCCTCTTTCTCAACCAAACCCAAAACCGGAATATCTTTTTCCAATGCTTGAGAAACTAAAAATCCGATTTTATAATCAGGATCGGTTAAATCCGCGATAATTAGATCGGCTTTAGGCAGTAATTTCTGTTGTTGTTTAAAAAATAACTGCGGGAAAAGCGCAGGAGAAATTTTTTTATCTTTCGGCGGCCGGCCGGGTGAAGGATTAAGAAGATTAGTCTTTAGCCCCTTTAAACCTTTGATTATCAATCTTCTCCGGCGCCGGCTGGCTTGATCCTTTTTTTCTGAGCTTAAAACTAAAACTTGCATATACTATTTTACCAAATAGATTCAAACTGGATATTTACCCGGTAGATATAAGTCCACTGTTAATCTTTGTCAAAATCTTTCCAATGTTTAGAAGCGGTCGGTCCTTTTTGACCCTGGTATTTTGAACCAAGCTTTTTAGAACCATACGGGGCAAGCACTTCACTAGACATTTGGTAAAAACAGATTTGCGCAATCCGCATCCCGGAATAAATCCTGATCGGCAGCTTGGAAAGATTAGAAATCTCTAATGTTAACCAACCCTCAAAACCGGGATCAACATAACCGGCAGTGGCATGAACAATAAGGCCGAGTCTGCCTAAAGAACTCCTTCCTTCCAGCTTTCCGGCAATATCGTTAGGCAACTTAAATTTTTCTCTGGTGCAGCCTAAAACAAATTCGTTGGGATGGATCACAAAACCATCTTTGCTAATTTTTACTACTCTGGAAGGTTCTTTTTTTTGACGGACGTCAATCTCCCCCTGTTCCCAGTTATTGAAAATCCGAATTTCTTCTGAAAGCTCTAAATCCAGGCTGGAAGGCTGGAGATTTTTTTTAATAAACGGGTCAACAATAATAGCTTCTTTTCTAACTCTTTCCAAAACATCCTTATCTGATAAAATCATCTTATTTAGAATACCAAAGCCCCTTATTCTTTTCAATAATCGCCAAATATAAAAAAATAATACACTCAAATCACTATTCAACTATCCCTCACGATCGTAACACTTATTTGACAAAGCAAACCTAAATCTTAATAATCACGGTTGATCGACCGCAATAATCAAGAAATTATAAGATACTCAGGGATTAGCTGGGGATAGCAAAAATTAAAAGCCTTTTTAAAATCGTCCCCGGCGGCCAGCAGGTTTGCAAAATCAATTCTTCTCTCCCCGGAAAATAGTTGGTTAAATAATCAACATCCTGAGCCCCGACAATTTTTTTGTCAAAAACTTGATAGTCATATAATCGGCCGTTGTAAACCAGCTGAACACTGTCGCCGCTGTCAAGCTCATTTAATAAAAAGAAAACCGCATTATATCGAACCGTATTCCATTCGGCATTAGTGGAATGGGCAAACAAGTAAACGGCCCGGCCGCTTCCGGGCAGACCGGTGCCGGCCGCATGAGCGACTCCTTTTTTCAATACTTCTTGATAAATATCCCGATTGGCCGGGTCCACGTTAGGAAAAACCTGCGATTTAGTGTTTATTTTGGGCAGAATAATCGAAAAGGACTCGTCAGGAACCGGCGGCAGAGTCGGCGTCGGTTTAGCCGGAGCTAAAGTCGGCCGGGGGGCGGTCCGGCTGACCAGTTCCTTATTCCGCCACTTAAAAAATTGATAATTAACCACTTCTTTTGCCAGCGGCAGCCAAAGATAAATTACCCCAGCTAAAGAAAGTAAAACCGCTCCGGTGCCTAAGCCAAAAATAAAAGTTCTGATTTTATTGGGGTTATAAAATAAAGTTCTGTTTTTCCCCTTACCCGGTCTAAGTGAACCCCAAAACTTGGGAGTAAAAAAACGCTTCATTAATACATTATATATTATTTGTAGGGGCAGCCCTTGTGGTTGCCCAATATCGGGCAGGCATAAAACCTGCCCCTACAATATGCAGAAATCACTTATGTTCATAATTTGTTTTGTAGGGACAATCCTAGGATTGTCCCTACGATAACTGTTCGGTTAGTGGATATAAGTTCAGCCATTTAGCCATTTCAATTTTCTGTTACAATAAAATAGATAATGCAATTTTTGCTAATTAAAGTCCCAAAGGGAAACGAACACAGCATTGAACAAACCTATGCTTTATTGGCTAACTTGGTTGAAGAAAAAGGTTTTAGTCTCCCCTTCTTCGGCTCGCCCGGGCCGACCTACTCATTAGAAATAATTGGCATGGATCAAAAAATATATTTTGTCGTCGGTGTACCTAAAGAGAAATTAGACTTTTTTGAAGCTCAATTACTGGCTCAATTCAAACAGGCAGTCATCGGCAAATTCAACCAAGCACAAGAATTAAAAAATAAGAATAATTTACATGCAACCCAATTATCACTTTCCGGACCGGAGTGTTTACCATTAAAAACCGAAAAGGATTTTGAAAAAACCGACCCTTTATCTTCAATAATAGCAACGATGGCAAAATCTAAAAATCCCGATGATGTTTACCTTTATCAGCTTTTACTCGCCCCTGCCTCAAAAAACTGGCAATATCAGTTTAATCAAACCGCTGCCACCGGAGGCGGACAAAATGAGCACGGCGATTATCAGCCTCACCCTCAGAAACATTTAATTGAACGCAAAACCAATCATCCCGGCTTTAAAACTTATATCCGTCTGCTGTCCAGCCAAGAATCGCTTTTAAACGCCCTAACCGGTTCCTTTGGAGTTTATACCAACCCCTCATCCAATTCGCTCACCGCGGCCGGCGGCGGCTTACTCGGTAAAAACAAATTAAAACAAGCAATTCTAAACCGGGAACCCTGGGGGAAAAGTCAAATCTTAAGCGTCTCTGAATTAGCGACATTATGGCATTTACCCAGCCAAATGATTACTCTGCCCAATATTGCCTGGGGCCGGGAAAGACGAAGCGAACCGCCGGATGAGTTGCCGGCAGCAACCGGAAGTCTGACAAAGGAACAAAAACAACAGATTACTTTTATCGGACGAACCAACTACAAAAATGAATTAGCTACTTTTGGGATCAAGCGCAGTGACCGGCCCAGACACGTCTACTCGATTGGCAAGACCGGCACCGGTAAATCCACTCTAATTGCCAACATGGCGATTGAAGATATCCGGAAAGGCGAAGGGGTGGCAGTGGTTGACCCGCACGGCGATTTAATTAATATTCTTTTAGACTATATCCCCAGCAGTAGAATCAATGAAACTTGTTACTTTAACCCGGCAGATAGAAAATATTCATTTCCCCTCAACCCCTTAGAGGTTAAAAATAAGGCCCAGCAAGAGCTGGTTGCTTCCGGAATCGTGTCGATTTTCCATAAATTATACGGCCACTCCTGGGGTCCGAGATTGGAACACATTCTTAGAAATACATTACTTACTTTAACCGCTGTTCCCGATACCACTTTAGAAGATATTATTAAAATCTTAACTGAAAAAAAGTTTAGAGAAAAAATAGTAAACAAAACCGATGATCCCACCCTTAGAAGATTTTGGACCAAAGAGTTTGCTTCTATGAGTCCTGATTTCCAATCTCGGGCCGTCAGTCCAATTTTAAATAAAGTCGGTCAATTCGTGACTTCCCCTCTAATCCGAGAAGTGATTAACAAACCGCAATCAAAAATTAATATTCAGGAATTCATGGATGAAGGGAAAATATTACTCTGCGACCTGTCACAAGGGAAAATCGGGGAAGATAATTCTTCCTTGCTCGGAGCAATGATTATTACTCAAATTCAATTAGCCGCCATGAACCGGGTCTACCAAAAAGAAAGCGATAGAAAGGACTTCTACCTTTTTGTTGACGAATTTCAAAACTTTGCCACTAAATCGTTTATTAAAATATTATCCGAAGCCAGAAAATATAAACTCAACCTTACTTTAGCCAACCAATACATGGCCCAGTTGGACCGGGATATTTCTGATGCCATCCTCGGCAACGTCGGCACTTTAATCTCCTTTACTGTCGGCGCCCAAGACGCTCATATCCTGACTCACGAATTCGGCAGTGAGTTTAATGAAGATGATTTAGTTTCGCTTGGCAAATATGAAGTTCTACTTAAACTCTGCATTGACGGTCAAACTTCTAATCCCTTTTATGCCACTACTCTGCCTTTGCCGGACTGCGACAATAAAAATAGAGATAAAATAATCCATGTATCACGCGAACGCTTTGGAACAGCATCAGACGATAGTCAATAGTCGATAGTCGATAGTCAAAAGAAATAGAGTAAAATAAAATATGCCACAGGTAAATTTTGAAAAGCTTAGAGTTTACAAAGAGTCACTTAAGCTAGTAAATTTAATCTATGAAACATCAAAAACTCTTCCTAAAAGTGAGCGTTTTGCACTGACAGACCAACTTAAAAGAGCAGTTATATCAATACCTCTAAATATTGCCGAAGGCCAAGGTAGAAAATCAGACAAAGAGAGAAAACAGTTCCTGATGATTTCTCGAGGTTCTCTATATGAAACATTAGCGATAATTGATATCGCATATCAGCAGAAATATATTTCTTCTAAAACAAGACAAAATACTAGAAAGAAAATTTTTAATCTACTTAGACAATTAAATAGTCTTATTAATTATCTTTCAAAGTAACATTCTATTATCCAATACCCATTGTCTATCGTCTATCGTCCTTTCTGCTCCGCAGAAACTTTGCCCTTGACAACCCTATAATAACAGAATATAATATACGCATGTTAAAAATAGTCATTTCGGGCAAGCTTAAAGGAATGCGAATAATCTCCCTAGTCAGCCTGTTTATTACAGGTCTGGCTATCTTATTCCCGGCTCATTTACACGCTTCTTATATCTATGATCAGAAAGAAATCACCAGCCAAATAATTATTGATAAACAACTCAAAACCATCAGTCTTGAACACTGGCAGGACAATCTTCCTGCTTCTCAGCAAGTTCTTAAGGAAAATGATTTATTGGAATTCAGAATTAAAATAAAAAATTCCGGCGACACAAAGCTGGAAAACATCAATGCTCATGACTTTTTACCGGCGCATTTAGCTTTGGTTTTCCATCCCGGCGAATTTGACCAGGGAAATAATCAAATTAGTTGGCAGATTAAAGAATTGTCTCCGGGAGAAGAGAAAATTTTTAATATCAGAACTTTTATTAAAAAAGGAGAACATCAAGTGGTAGACGGAACTTTATGTTTAATTAATAAAACCGAAGCAAAAGCAGAATCCGGTGAGCATGACCAAGATACTGCTTCCTTCTGTATTGTCTCCGCTAAAAAACTTCCCGAAGCCGGCAGCGGAACCAGCAACCTAGCTTTAGGCACCGGCATCGCCGGTATGTTTGCACTGACCGGTATCGCCCTTCGTTTATTCGGCCGAGGCAAGATTTTGGCATAAAGGCCAAAAAGACAATAGTCGATAGACAATAGTCAAATTAACCATTAGTCATTAATCATTAAATTTGAAAGGAACAAAATGGAAAGAAAAACAAGAATAGCATCACTAGCCGCAGCCGGTTTAGTTGCAGCAGGGACCAGATTGCGAATTAATCATCCGGATGGAATCCAGCTGGTGGTTTGTGAAGACGGCCTTTTTCGAAATGCAGTTCCCGGCCCAGCCGAGGTAAGCATTGACAAAAATTCAAAAGGCAAAGTCACCGACATTAGACAATAGTTAGTTGTAGGTAGGTAGATAGTGGATGGACTGTCATTCTGAGCGGAATTCTGATGGAGTCGAACGAATCACTTTTTATTAAAAAAATGTAAAAAGCGATTTCTCGACAAGCTCGAAATGACAAAATACCAGTTACTAATTACAGTTAAAGGCAGCAAGTTAAAGACAAGCTAGATATTTGCTTTTAGCTTTTGCCTTTAACGAATTATAAAGACCCGTGAACCACGTTGGGTTCAGGGCAAGTTTTAGTAAGCGAACAGATTTAATTCATCAGCGAATTAAAATCTGTGAAGCCAAGTCTAACTTGGCAGTTTGCTAAGCACTTTTACAATTTGCTTGTTCGTAAAAAGATAAGGTTATTTATTAATCTTATTTCGTTATTTGGTACCGTATTTTTAGTGTACGTGCAGACAGTTCTAGCTCCAGGGCCATACTTGATTAAAAACTAATATTTAGTTTTTAGCCACGTATGGCTCATTGAGCCAAAGAATTGTGTCTCGCGCGCGACACACAATCATCCCTTCGGGGAGGAGGAAAACAAAAATGCGTAAGTATGTTGTTATCGGAGCGCTGCTTTTGGCAGCTCTCGTGCTCACTTCGTGTGGGCAGAAGACTACATGCGTTGTTCGAAGAAGCGGCTGGTTGGGGTTTCTCCCCATCGGCCGAAATAGAGTTGAAATCGGCGGGAGTCATCCCAATGATTCGCAACTCACTTGCACCGCAAGAGGCTGGATGATGCAGCCAGAGCGGAAAGAAATTAACGAAGAACCGGAGCCCACAGAGGCGCCGGCACCAACCAACATCGACGACCCTGTACTCGAGGCACTCAGCTGCCTCGGGTTCGACTCGAGGGAGGAGTTTGTCT
>CAZDJQ010000003.1:0-46565 GCA_964505765.1 uncultured Gammaproteobacteria bacterium
GAGAGTTTCCTATGCATGGAACTGAAATTTCACGTCACTTTGGGACAAACTCAAAAAATATTCTGATTTTTTCTTTCTGGGATATTATATTTGGTTCAATTCTAAACCAGATAACTCCTACGATATGCCGGAAATTTTCTAAACAAAAAATTCCATTTTCATATCTATAGGGAATGAGCTTTTTTGGAGGATTCCTATAACACTTAGAAACAACATCTCCAAAAATCGCATTTCTAAGAGCCCATAATGCATCCTTATCGGAATGTGCAAATATCTGTCCTAATACAATAAAATTCAATCCATTCTCAGGTAGTTGTTGCCTTGCTTTTCGAAAAATATCTCTGAGTTTGTTGCTTTCTGGATCTCCCTTGTTAGTTTGATTTATATATTTCCTATCTACCGTTTCCTGTGTGTCAGAGTAAAGAGGTCCATCCTTTTTTCCATGAAAAGGAAATTGATCATTTCTTGTTTTTATCTCAAAATTTATTGGGGCATCCTTATACTTTACTTGGAAATCGAAATCTTTATTACTTTGTGAAGATTTTGTAACATTCAAGTGCAGATTATCAAATCCTTTTGTGAGAGTAGATCCAAAATGAATCTCATATATAGTTTCGAGTAAGTTATTTCCCTTGATAAATCTATCTTTATATACTTCTTTCAACCTAGAAAGGGTAATTCCATTATCTAAAAGAATTTTTAAATCTCTGTTTAAGAGATAAAAATATTGCTCCTGGGCGGCGAGCCATTTAGCTAGCTCTGGAGATTCGTATGAGTCTATTAGTTGTTGAAAATAATCAATTTTTTTGAATATTCTTAGAGCTTCTTTATTCATAATATTAATTATCCAGGTTAATCATTTTTATTAATAAATTTTCCTTCTTTTGCTTTTTTATCCACCTTTTTATGAATCTTATCTATTCGCTTTTCTTCTTCATCTGACAAATCAAAAAAGCCTTGATCTGTGTAGTAATATTTGCCATTAATTTCTACTTGAAAACAACCTTCAAAAGGCTTTTCAAAGTATTTTTTGCCGTTTATTACTACTGTTTTGTCTCTATTTTTCTTCATTATTTATTACTTCTTTAAGATTATTTTGAATTATATTTCCATATCAAGGATTTATATATTCCTTCATGAATTTTAGATACCCATCCATTTGTTTTTGGTAGATTGGATGTCTTAGTCCCGGTAAATGAGGAAAGGGGAAAATGACTCTGGCCAGGACATTTTCTAATGGTTTTATGTAGCCAAACTTCTGACCGTATTGTGCCGGACCTTCAAAGCCCCAGGAATATCTGATCAATATTTCATCCTGCGTTTTTGTCAAACAGTTTAGAACGGGCTCGCCAAGCGTTAGGACAGGAATGTTTTTAAACTCCTCGATTTCTTCTTTGAGTAAAGGAATCCAATATTCAGCGGCTTTTTTAGAGAACTGCGGATCTTCCTTGTTCCATTTATCTGGGGGAATCGTGAAGAAATTCTTCAAGAGATTTGTGGCATAGATGTTTTTATCTCTGTTGATGACCCTTCTAACTTTTGTTGCTGACTTCTTTTCATTCATCTGTATATAAATATATTTACATTCTTTTTTTATTACTCCCCTATCAAACCTGCTGCCATCTCATCAATACAATCCTTCAATTTAGCATATGTCACAGAACGGGCACCTATTTTCTTGAGCTTGGATAGTGAGATCTGCTTTGTGTGGCAGCAGTGCTTATTAAGGAGCCCTGTGGTTATGACATAAAACCGCCATTGGCTCACATTCAGAGGGTCCAGTGTTTCCTGGATTTTGTGTTTGAGAATGCAGAAAACATAGATATCTGCCTGGCGTTTAGGGTGTTTTTCCTGGATATTGCTATTTTCATTCCAGGCGCGGGTTTCAGGGATAGAAAATGATATTTTAGAGAGTTTCCGCTGGTACCAGGATTGTATGTAAGCTGAGGACTTAACCTCTATTTTATGTCCGGATGGTAGTAATAGGTCATAGGCATCCCATTCAGAACGGATGCCATCTGTAAGACCAAGGGCTGAACCTACTAGGAATTCTGCCAGAATGCCACGGGTGGCATTGCTTACTAAATCAGAGGCAGTCCACTGCCAAAAGTCGATGAGACGAGGTGCTAATGGATTTTGGTTGTCATGGATTGGTTCCTGTCCGCTTTTGCGGCTTTTTTTAATGGGTGGAAGGCCGGATTCTTTAAGCCATGATGAGAGCTGTAAAGGAGTTTCGCATATGGCATAAGGACGTATATATCGATCAGAGAGTTTCTTTCCTGTGCTTTTGAGTGTCAAAGAGGATAATGGCTTGGCATTGGGAAACTCGGTTAATTCCGAGAAGGTGTAGAGCGTGAACTGGCTGGGTTCTATTTGTATGTCATTGATTTGGGCAAAATAGATAAGTCCGGAATGCTCGTCTGCAGCACTAAAGAAGATAAGCATTTTTTGGTCTTTGTTTTCTGCGTCTTTAAACAGATTGTATGCGGTTTTCCAGGTTTTGTTCTCCCGGAATGATGCTTTCCCGTCACCGGCCATAACAAATTCAAGGTCTTGACGATTTCTCATGGTGTAAACGCAGAAGTTATAGAGTTTTTTTGGTTTGGTCATGGGTTTTTACATATATAATTATATTTAGATATCTTCTTTTTTCAAAGGATAGTATCTCTGTTTGTTTTTTACTTTCTTAGTCGCTATATAACTAGTCATATACACAGATTAGTAAAACTAATCAATTAGAACAACATACGCATTTGAAAAAATAAACATATTTTGTAATAATTTATAAGTTGGCAAACTTAAAGGAATAAATAATGAAGAATAAAAAGAACTATTTTCAAAAAAAGAAAAGTCGCAACTTGATTTTTTCTTTTTTGGTCCTACTTTCTTTAATCTTAATAAGCTCCAATCACGCCCAAGAAATAGGAGCAAGAGTCGTGGTGATTAAGGCCGACGTCATGATCAAACCAGGGGGCTGGAAAGTTATTGCTACGGTCCCTATTGGATTTATTTTTAAGCCATTAAAAAAAGTTGGAGATTGGTATTGCGTGGAACTGCCTCCTAATGAAAAGGGAGAGGTGCTTTCCGGATACATCCATCATATTTATTTAGCCAAAGCAAACCATTTAGAAAGAATAGAAAGAAAACCAGTGGAATGGAAGTCGATTCCAGAACAATATGTGTTTATTGATCTTCATGTACGCACACACGGAATTGCTATTGAAGGCGAATATCAAGGCCGTCAAATAGACTTTCCCACTTATAAATTCAACAAAACCGAAAAAGTCCTGAGCGGTAACATAGACTTTGAAATAAATGAAAAATTAAAAATTGTGTTAGGACGAGGGGGAAGATTGACCGGAGTGGCAGGAGGCGGGATAGCAACCAGTCTTTATGGGATTTACGAGCTGCCGTTTGAGGACAATAATTTGGCAATACTCAATGTATATAAAGACGGTAGTGTCAAGCTGGCATATGACAGCAAATCTATCATACTCGAAAGTGGAGAAAGTTGGCAGCAAGAAGTCTCATACATAGACAAACAAGAATATTCAATGGCAGAGGTTTCGGCAAAAATCATTAAAACACACACAATAAGAAATTATGGTTTTTTGGAAAAATCTAAAATAATAGAAAAAGATGTTTGGTAAGTGATTGCTTCTAAAATTGAAATCTAAGGCTAAAAGGCTTTTTTTCTAAAACTCATCGACCTAATGGAAAACATGACAATAATTATATCAAAGGAGATATAAATGGAGGTATAAGGATGAAATTTCGGAAAGGGTCGTTTGAAGAGAAAACAGCAATTGTGCTGGAGGGGATGAAGTGACGGATACATTTTGTGATTTGAATTTTATTCAGGCAAAATGCGCGGCAAAGAGAACCCTTGAACTAGTCAAAGATTATAATTTTACTCTGGAGTATTTACCAGAAGCTCAGGAAAAACGAAAAGAAGAAAGAAAAAGACAAGAACGGATGGAAAAATATACAGATGATTTGATAAATTATGCAAAAGGAGAGATAAAAACACTTGATATACCTAAAAGTGTGAAACCCTGGTCAAAAGAAAAAATTGATGCAGAAATAGAAAGAATCAAAATTAATCCCAACCGGCTTAACCGTTTGGATGCATTTATTAATTTTGTTGGTTATGAAGCAGATAATCTTCAGAATTATGCATGTGAATTTCCCTATTTTAGTTTTCAGCAAGCAGGGAACTATGTTAACAGCGGACCTGTGGGAAAAGCAGCAGAGAAAATATCTTCAAAAAATAAGATTCAATCCATTTTTAGTGGATAACAAAGAATCCTGGTGGAAATTCTGGAAAAAATGATGTATAGGATAAGAAGAAAGTGTCATTTCCGGAAAAAAGTAAAAAGCCTTGTGCTCTCGATAAGTAAATTTATTTTAAGATAAGAAGTGAAGAATAAAAATGAAAAAGAGCATCGTCCTAAATAATGTCCATGATGTAACCAATCTTCACGTAAAGGTTGCACAGGGACCCGTGCAGCCGGATACATCATTTGCCGGCGGGACATATGGTGAATTTTGGATCACGGTAACATATAAAGTAAAAAAAGGCAGCTTTCATGGAAGTTATGAAACAGGTCCAAAGGATACTATTGTCAAGAATATGCGGGACAGACTTGAAAACGAGATGGATGAATTAAAAGAACAATACTGCCAAGATATCAAAACAAAGGGTTCCATAAAAATTAATTTGGATGAATTAGCCAGTTATTTTGGACGCAATTATAACCCTATTTAGGCTCATCGACAGTTATAAACATCAGTTGTTTTGTTAAAAAAAAAGATTTTCAAGACACCTCATTCACGTGCCTAACTATCAGATTATTCTTGACATGGTGTATCCCTTTGATATTATCTAAGTGAAAAAATAATGGGGTGTCGAATGTGAAGGGCACAATCCGGTAAGGACAACATGAGGGATCATGAAACCTCTCCCACCCAGCCGCAGGATGTTAACGAACTGCTCAACAGGATACAAAAGGCATTCGATAAATGGGATGATGCGGCCATAAAAGGACAGAAAAAGGCCAGACAACTCATTGCCATCTCTGTATTACTCATTCCTCTTGCCGTATTCCTGTTGACAATTCAAATCCTCGCTTTTTCTAAAGCTGGATTCATTTCAGTTGCCCTTATATCCATGGAGTTGATCGTACTGTTTACAGCTTTGCTGTTCTTTCTTTTCAATCCCATGAACAAAAGAAGGAAATGGACTGAAGATCGTATGCGTGCGGAAATACTTAGAAGAGAGAAATTGCTCCTTTTAGGGAAACTCGGACCTTACCTTGATAAAGACAGTTTTGATGAACTTGATGCTGCCGTTGATATGCGCTTGGCTATGATAGACAACCCGGCCAACAAGCCAGAAAGGTTTCTTCCCTTAAGAAATATCAGGCCTTGGCGGGATGAACTTGAAGATGCCCGCGGCGGGAAGATGGCGACTCCTGAAAAAGGCTTTGCAGAGATGTATCTGAACAATCGCATCGCTGATCAGCAGAAATGGTTCAAATCCAAGAGCAAAAAGCTCATCGCTGTGCATTTTCAATACGAAAACATCATCCGATTTACAATTGCCATTGCTCTTGTTCTGGCGGCCATGCATCTCATGACTCTCTTATTCAACATCCTGACTGAAGGATCGGCCCGCAACATGAAGCTGATAATAGAGATCCTGGCCATTACAGTGCCTCCGATCGGTTCCGCAACCGCAGCCCTTCAAGGCCTTTTCCAATATCTTCGAGTGGGACGTTCCTATAAAATGTATGCCAGAGAATTAGGAAAAATCCATGAGGATTTTGCCGGTCTCATTTGTTCTCATAAAGAAAAACTCGAGGCTTTCGGTCAGCTTGCCGAATCTGAAGAAAAGAAAAAACACATTAAACAAGAAATTTCTGATTATGAGTTTCAAATAAAAAGGATCGTCCTTCGGTGTGAAGAAATCCTATCCAACGAATTGAACATCTGGTACTCCGTCATCCGTCCGGGCCAACCCTAATGGTTTCTTGACTGCTGATCAGGTTCATGTTCCAATCCGCATAATTGATTTCATAGACTCCAAGTCTTTGCTCTTTCCTTGTGCATCTTCTTTAGTCTCCCCAGCTGCCACCTTGAGTTCCTGTTGGATATAATAGGGTGGAGGTAAAAGGCAAAGAGAAGAGGATTATTGAATATATAAGATATGAAGTGTTAACCGAGTCCGTAAAAGATTTTGATTTTCCTATTTCTTCCGTTGAGTAACGATGTTATCAATTAATCCGTACTTGACTGCATCTTCTGCTGTCAAATAAAAATCCCTATCAGTATCTCTCTCAATGACCTCAATTGACTGTACCGTGTGTTGAACCAAGATATTATTGAGCATCTTTTTCATCCTGCTCATTTCTTTTACTTTAATTTCCATGTCAGATGCCTGCCCTTCTGCGCCTCCAAGAGGCTGGTGGATCATCATCCTCGCGTTGGGAAATGCCATTCTTTTCTCTTTTGTACCCCCAGCAAGAAGAACCGCACCCATCGAAGCAGCTTGACCTAAACAGATTGTTACAACATCACAGGAAACATATTGCATGGTATCATAAATAGCCAGTCCTGCAGTAACCTGCCCTCCTGGACTGTTTATGTAAAAAAAGATATCTTTATCTGGATTTTCAGATTCTAAGAAAAAAAGCTGGGAAACAACAATGTCTGATACATCATCATTTATTACTCCTGTCAGCACGATAATGCGAGAGGACAGCAAACGGGAATAGAGGTCAACTTGCCTTGCTCCCTGAGGTGTTTGCTCAACAACGTAAGGAACCTTAATAAATGCCATATCCATTGCCCCCTTCCTGTGCATGTATCTTTATCATAATAGACTAATTACATCTCACCAAGTTTCTTGCCTCCAAATTTTTCTTGAATTATGTCATCGTATTTGTCTGCGGTGGAAGCCACTGCTTTTACAGCCACTTCAAGCTCTTTCCTGTTGAGAAAATCACCTAACAGCGTATGTTCGAAGAAAACCGCTCGAACTTCAGGTTGAAGGGAAAACTTGCCAAATATTATTTTCATGTTCTCAACAGACAGGTATTTCGTCAACTCAGCACTGGGTTCAGTATCTTTGTTTACTGGGGCAAGAACCCTAACCAAGGTTCGACCTTTAGTCCAATCCATTGGTGTGATAAATAACTGGGTACTTCCGGCATTAAGAACATAGTTATCTCTTTGATCCTTTAGATATTGACCAAAAGATTCATTGAGATATCTTTCAATTGTTGACCTTAAGGTTTTTAGAGCTTCGGACTCAGCCATTTTTTCACCTCCCTTACAATACTTTACTTTGCTGCTGTGAAATCAGCTTGATGTTTATTACTGATCTATCTTGATAATTATCATATCAAATTCAAATCAAGCTTGACAAGGGATTTCTTCACACTCTAAGTAACTGGCGCAATCGAAATCATCATCACTGATTTCACAGTTGCTCATGGCTGGCGTCGAATTTCAAGCCCGACCTTTACCAGGAAGGAGGGTCAGGATTTCTCATTTTTCTCCGTCGTGATTCGCATTCTCGCGTAAGATGATCACAGATAATCCGTATCTTAGAAATTTCATGTGCCGTCCGAATTTTGCTGAACCGTTGCAAATTTATGCACACCGGGAGTTAGTGTGCGTGGGGCGGCTCAAATCGAAGGCCGACACCTCGCTCACCGATCTGTTGTAGTGGATACAGTTGATCGTCTCCGCCAGAATTTCTGAGAGGCAGATAACTTTTAAACAGGGAAGCGCCGTGAATACGTCGTGTCGCCTGGGAGAGTCGGGAATTGTCAACTATGTCGTCACCAACGACAATGAATTTTCATTTTTTTCATTGCGATATTGCTCTTTCTCTTCTTTTTTTGGATAACGGCTTTTCCCGCTACTCCTAAAGGTTTTTCCATTTTAAATCCTTTCGGAATTTATTTTATTTGAGCTCCCTTCCGCAGTTTTTACACCACCTCTCACCCGCCGAATTTATGTACCCGCATTTGCAGGTGATGGTGGTTTGCTTTTCCGATGAGATGTCTTCCTTCTTGGTAGAGGAAGTTTGAGCACGTCTGTCAGCTTTGAGATGTTCCAGCACATCCCAGATTTTTTGTTCTTTGGCTTTGAGTTCTTCTATTTTTTTAAGCTGCTCTTTTTTCCAGAACTCTCTTTTTTTTTCTGTAAGGTCAGAGGGAGGATAGCCCAGGTCCTCAAGGAGTCGGGTATACTGGTGTCTGACTTTATCGGCCTCAGAGAGGAGTTTTTCCCTGCTATCAGGTAATTTATCTTGTTTTTGTTCAGGCACTTTTTGTTCAGATGATTCTTTTTCGCTTGATGCTTCCGTGGATTCCTCGGGGAAAGCTTCTTTGCTTTGAGAAAGAGTGGTAGAGTCGAAACCAATGAGCTCTAATATGTAAAGGTTTCCTCCGGAATCTCCCCCACAAACATTGAGTCCATTCGGACTAAAGCCAACACAAAGAACCCATCCCAAAGCGGGAAAGGAAACTATTTTCTTTCCGGTCTTTAATTCCCAGAGAATTATGTTTCCATCGTAACTTCCCGTGACAATGATGTCCCCATTAGGATTGAATGCGCAGGAATTACATCCTAATGAATGTCCCTTTATAGTTTTTATTTCCTCTCCGACCGAAGCATCCCAGAGTTTGAGAGTGTTGTCTTCACTTGCTGAGGCTATCATCTCCCCGTCCGGAGAAAATGCACAGGACGTGACCCAACTAGTGTGGCCTTTGAATGTGGTTAACTCTCTTCCCGATGCTACATCCCAAAGTCCAAGAGTTCCATCATCTCTTCCCGTAACGATGAGCTTTCCATCAGGAGAAAACGCGCAGGAATTAATCGTTCCTGTCATACCATGTAAATTCCCCATTACTTTTCCACTCTTTGCATCCCAGATTTTGAGGATCCCGCCACTGCTCCCTGAAACGATGAGTTTTTCGTTTGGCGAAAAGGCGTAGGAGGTGATGGCGGTGTGGTCTTTGAGTGTCCTCAACTCAAGACCACTCTTTGCGTCCCAGAGTTTGAGAGTTTCGTCGCTGCTTCCTGAGACAATAATTTCCCCGTTGGGACTGAAGGAGCAGCAGGAACACGCTTGTGCATGACCTTCTAGAGTTTTTATTTCACTCCCGGCTGCGACATCCCAAAGCTTAAGGATCTTGTCACTGCCTGCCGAGACAATCAAGCCTCCATCAGGAGAAAACGCGCAGGACTCCACCCAGTCTAAATGGCCTTGAGCGGATGCAGTCTTTTCAGCTACGGTTAAATTTCTTACAGCTTCGACATCCCAGAGTTTGAGGGTGCTGTCATCACTAGCAGAAATGATTTTTTTTCCATCGGGGAGAAGCACACATTTGCAGATAGGGCTTGTGTGGCCTGCGAGCGATGCCGATTCCTTCCCTGTAGCCACATCCCAGAGCTTTATTGTTTTGTCGGCACTTGCCGAGACGATACTTTCTCCCTCCGGTAAGAAAGCGCAGAAATTAACCAGATCGGCATGGCCTTTTAAAGTGGCGACCTCTTCTCCACATGCTGCGTCCCAGAGTTTAAGGGTTTCATCATCACTTGCCGAAACAATGAGCCTCCCATCAGGAGAAAAGGAGATGGAATTCACCGCTTCTTCGTGTCCTTCAAAGGAAGCCAACTCTTTTCCTGTCTGTATGTTCCAGAGCTTCAGTGTCTCGTCATCACTCGTAGAGAGGAGGAGCTTACCGTCGGGAGAAAAGTTAAAAGAATTGACCGAGTCCTCATGTCCTTTTAAAGAAGCCAGCTCTTTTCCTGTCTCTGCGTCCCAGAGTTTGAGAGTCTCATCATTGCTTGCCGAAACGATGAGCCTCCCATCAGGAGAAAAGGCGCAGAAATTAACTGAACCGGTGTGGCCTATGAGCGATGTCGATTGCTTTCCTGTGGATGCATCCCAGAGCTTGAGGGATTTATCAAGGCTTGCAGAGACAATCATCTTTCCATCGGGTGAGAAGGCACAGGAATTGACCGGATCTGCGTGACCTATGAGTGCTGCGAATTCACGTCTGGCGGGCACATCCCAGAGTTTGAGGGTCCTGTCAAGACTCGCCGAAATCAGTTGGTTACCGCTGCGGTTAAAACTTAAGGAAGTGACAGGCCCTTTATGTCCTTTGAGTGTTGCCAACTCACGGCCAGTAGCAACATCCCAGAGCTTAAGGGTATTGTCAAGGCTTGCTGAGACGAGATGCTTTCCATCAGAAGAGACTGCACAGGTGCTCAAACTTCTTTTATGGCCTTTGAAAGTTAGCAAAAGGGCTCCCGATTCCCGTAACCGGCTGAGAAGGTGGATCCAGGGATTTGCGCCAGGATAAGTCCTTTTTTCCAGCTCAAAAGATATGATTTTTGAAATTGTTTCTTTCCCGCCGGCAGAATCTTCCCACTGCAAACGGTTGTAGAGCTGCTGCCAGAGCAAGCCAGGATCTTGGGTAAGATTATGGACTTCTTGTCTTAAAACTTTCAATATAACTTCAAGGATCCTTTGCTGCTCAAAGCGGCTCATAGATGACTCAAATTGAGAAATTTTTATTTTTATATCTTAATCAATGAACTTTATAGAGCCATTATTTTTTATTTTGATCAGGTTTGATTTAACCCCATTTTTTTTTAGGGCATAAAAGAATGTTTTAAACCCTTGCTTAAATTTTTTTTCTTGGCCAAATTCAATAACTCCCTTCAATACACTGCTATGGATAAAAAGAATTCTGTTGTATATATCGACAGCTATCGCTATTTCTGCCTCCAGAATAGCTATGGCCGCTTTGGCCAATGCTTCAGCACCAATTTTCACATTCCCGGTTGCATAGGTATGTTCTATCAGCCCGCCCTTTTCGCTTCTTCTATAAATATTAAATACCTTTTCTATTTCAGCCTCATCCGGCCAATGGCCCTTTTTCATAATCTTATCTCCTTTCTAGTTTACAAAATATTAAAAATAATCCCTGACATGATACCCAGTCACCTGATTTTCATTGAACATACAGGCAAGCTTCTTATCAACTGCCGCCCTGGGATTTGAACCAGAATTTCATTCGTTCCTGATCGTCACGGGCTTCCTCAGCAGTCACCCTGGGAAAGATAATTGCGCTGATAATCCGGGCCAGGAATATGCCGATTATGTATCCAATCAAAGCCGAAAGCCACCACATCCCCCACCATTGGTAGGTAATATAAAGCAGGCCGACGGCAATAATCGGATGGAAGAAAAAGAAAATAATACGTTTGATTTTGTTAGGTTCAGTTATTATGTCCGGAATAGCCCTTGCCACCATATACTGTACCAAGAGATAGGTAAAAATAGCTAAAGCTAAAGACCTAATTTGTGTATAAGCATAGATTCCTGACCCAATACCCACAAAAAATCCAAGAATGGAAAAAGTAATCTTTATCTTTCTGATACGAGCCTTGAGGTCCTTCTTACGGAGCCCTGCGGTAATCGGACTGAGTGCACCTATATAGCTCCCCCATCTTGCTGCCTTAGGTGTTGACGGCTCAATCACTTCAGAAGAAAAGGTTTCAGCCACTATATCATTGTATTTGTCAGCCACTTCAGCAACAGTGTTCACTGCTCTTTCAAACTCATTATAGTCAAGGTTATCCAGCGGCCTTTTTATTTGAAGGTCAATTGTTCCAACTTCCTCATTTATGGCAAAAGCGGCGTCTTTAGTCTCAGAAAGATTCAGTGTTAGGAGCTTTCTGAAAAGGGGAAGTAAATTCTCTTGGGGAAGATGAATCACCGGAGAGGAAACCAACAGCAGGTCTTCATTCGGAATAGCCACAACCGCAACAGGGGCATTGCCTTTCTTCAGCATACGCTTATTATTTTCGTCAAGTTCTCCCCATCCGCCTTTCTTTAAAAATTTATTGACTTTATCTAGCTGTTTTGAATTTCTCATTAATAGATATTAACCTCCTTTGTGTTTATTTGAGTTCACACCCACATTTGCGGCACCATTTGGCCGAGGCATCATTAACTGCACCGCAGTCTTCACTCGGACATATCTTTTTGCCTTCTTCTTGGATCGTTGCTCTTTTTCCTTCTTCTTTCTTTTCTTTTTTACAGGTTTCTTTTTAAAAGTAATTTCATTATCAGAGACACTGATCTTGACCACATCATGCTCGGAAATCTTGCCCTTGATTATTTCATTGGCCAGAGTCTCCCGTACAAAATCTTCAATTGTCCTTCTTAAGGGACGCGCGCCCATTGTTGGGTCGTAGCGGGCATTGACCAGAAAATCCAATGCTTTTTTGTCAGCTTCAACCTTAATTGGAATCCTCGATAGCATGACCGAGGCAATGTTTCGCAGATTCTCCTTACTCAGGGGATTGAAGATAATAACCTCATCAATCCGGTTCATAAATTCCGGGCTAAGTCTCTTCCTCAATTCCTTTTCTATATCACCGCGGAGGTTGTCTATGGAGACGCCTTTTTCCCGTTCTTCCTTTGATCTGATATCGACCCCACGGGGTCGATACTCACTTATCCTGTCTGATCCGATATTTGATGTCATAACAACCACGGCATTTCTAAAATTAACCGGTCTCCCCAATCCATCTGTTAAACGTCCCTCCTCGAGGATATGGAGCAAGATGCGCAAGACTTCTGGGTGGGCCTTCTCGAGCTCGTCAAAAAGGACCACGGAATAAGGCTGCTTTTTAACTGCCTCGGTTAATTGTCCCCCCCTATCCGAATCGACGTAGCCTGGGGGGGATCCGGTGAGTCGGGAGATCGTATGCTTTTCGTAGAATTCCGACATATCGATTTGAATCAAGCGGTCCTCGTCATCAAAAAGAATCTCTGCCAAGGTTTTGGCTAACTCTGTCTTGCCTACTCCTGTCGGGCCCAGGAACAGAAATGATCCAATGGGTCTTTTGGGATTGCCAAGCCCGGAGCGAGAGGTCCGGATGGACTGCGCAATTTCCGTTACAGCTTCATCCTGCCCGACGATTCTCTTCTTAATCAATTTTTCCAGTGCGAGAAGTTTCTCTCCC
Organism: uncultured Gammaproteobacteria bacterium; assembly: GCA_964505765.1. Taxonomy (GTDB): domain Bacteria; phylum Patescibacteriota; class Microgenomatia; order UBA12405; family JAHJSD01; genus CAZDJQ01. The sequence continues at coordinate 13,060 of CAZDJQ010000003.1, forward strand.
TCTTTTTCAGTCAGTTTGCCGGCCGGGATGCCGGTCCATTCAGATACGACCCGGGCTACATCCTCAAACGAGATTAAAATCGATTGATTCGCCTCTGTCGGATTTCCTTCTTCCGAAAATAAAGCCCTTCTCTCTTCCTTGGTAAGCTCCCCGAGATCGCTCAACCAATAATGAAGCCTCAATTTCTTCTGCGAGCATGCTTGGTCGATAGCATCTATTGCCTTGTCCGGTAAACGCCTATCCCCGATGTATCTAGAGGGAAGTTCTACAGCGGACTTTAAAGCCTCCTCTAAAATCTTCACTCTGTGAAGCTCTTCGTATTTTGGCTTGAGACCTTCCAGAATCTCAAGAGTCTCATCTGTTGTCGGCTCTCCAATAAAAACCGGCTGGAATCGGCGTGCCAAAGCTTTATCTTTCTCGAAATATTTTCGATATTCATCGTAGGTTGTCGCACCGATACACTTCATGACTCCTCGGGATAAAGCGGGTTTCAGAATATCAGCCGCTCCCATAGCCGCACCTCGAGCCCCCATCAAGGTGTGAATTTCATCAATAAAAATAATGAGGTTGGGATTTTTTTCCGCCTCTTTGATAAGCTGCTGCCATTTTTTTTCAAACTGGCCCACATACTTGGCTCCGGCAGCGACCACCGCCACCATTTCGACAGTCCGAATCCTTTTCTCCGACAAAGCAGGAGGGGCCTTTTCAGAGATAATGACCTGTGCCAAACCTTCTACAACCGCTGTTTTACCTACCCCTGCATCGCCGATCAATATAGGGTTGTTCTTGCGCCTGCCAGAAAGTATCTTCATCATGGTAAGAATTTCGTCCTCGCGGCCAATAATGGGATCAAGGGTTCCTTGTTCAGCATCTGCGGTAAGGTCGCGGCCAAGGTTTTTAAGTATGCCTGAGGTTTTATCTATTCCAGGCTGTTCGACCGTCTTTCGTTCCGCATAAAATTTCTTTGGCCACTCACCCTTCCTCATCATCTCTCTCAGATTCTGAGCCAGTTTATCCAATTCAGCCACACCTAAGAAGAGATGGTCGGTTCCGACATAGTCATGCTTTAAATCCCTGGAAATGCGCTCAGAATAAGATAGCACAAGCTTCCCTGATTCGCCAAGGTTGCTGATATTATTCATAATTCTACCCTAAGACAGGCCGTATTGAAAAGTCTAAAATTAATAGAGTTCAATGCAATGATTAACAGAATAATCTTATTAACTTATCTTTGTTAAATTCTAAAACAGATACAATGAAATGTCAAAGATCCCCTCGACAGTTTGCCTGATTGAAGCTCATCCGCAGTCGTCCGTGTCACTAATGTATTGAACGAGTACAAACTTTTGACAACACTTTTTATAAACTATATAATGATACAAAAAGGGAAGTATTAATCTAATTTAACCAATTTAGCTTAATTTTCTCAAATTATTTTAAGGAGATATTTTATGGGTATATTTGAAGGCAAGGAAACAAAAAAAAGAAAGAGTCATTTCAAGAACTTAGTGGCATTATCAATGGCTGATGGAGTTCTTAGAGAAAGTGAAATTAAATTGCTTTCTCTTATAGGCAGCCGCTTGAATTTATCCAAAAAAGAAATCAAATCTGTTTTTCAAAATCCAAGTAAAATACAGTACAATCGTCCAACTGATTCAAAGGAAAGATTTTCCCAGCTTTTTGACTTAATCGCATTGATGATGGTGGATGGTAATATCGACAGACGGGAAATGGATTTTTGTATGACCGTTGCTTCTTCTTTGGGATTTAGACCGACTGCTGTTCAAGAATTAGTGGATAAAATCGTTAAGGCCATAAAGGATTCTGTCCCTAAAGAAAAGTTGAGAACCGAAATGTCTGATTTCCTAGACTAGGATTCATTCTGCTCGTTGCGTTTTAACCTCCCAAAGATTTCTTCATGGAATCATTCTATCTACTAAAAAAAAGATTCAATTCATTTGATCCAGTGTTCAGCTTTCACCAAAAGATTGAATGTTTTGATTTTGCAGTTTTATCAGCACTTATTTCAAAGAGATTGAATTTTCGGCGATTTTTTCCATTTTTTTATCAGAAGGTTCATTAACAGCTATGATGTAAATTTTGTCGTTCTGTTTTAAAATATAGTCTTCAGGATAGTCCTTCTTCTGTGGATTGATTATCCAATTTTCTTTCATTTTCATCTCAGGCTTTCCATCTTTATCCAATATTGCATTCCCGAATTCGTCCATTTTGGGGACTTCTATTTTGGTTTCCACGGCTATAAGAGTCATGTCTTCATCATGGAGGATTTTGGCAGCTTTCCTAAAACCCATGTTCACAAATCCCTTTGGCACGGACTTTTTATAGAATTCGCTACCAGAAGTGAACTCCAATAGTTCGTTAAGTATCCAAGAAAGGCCATGATTCAGTGCAGAGGCGACCATCAAATTTCCGCTCATGCGGTCTAAGCAAATATACTCATCGACTTGAGCATGTTCCAGATGCTTTTTGTATTCAGAGTTCAAGAGCTGGACACATGTATAGACATCCCGGCGCAAAGCTTCGACGGCGAGTGTCATCAGAACAGCCTGGGCATCAGGATTGATTCCAGCCTGAAACCCAGGTCCGATCTGTGATAAAATAATAGCTGTATTTGCTTTCATTATACCAGCTCTTTTTAAGTCTTCCTCTTTAGTGGGGTCCCCGGAAATAAAATCCACTATGTCCTCATCGACAGGTTTTTTATCCAAATCTGCCAGTATAACGATGGGGCGTCTTTGTTCGATATCTGAAGTTAGAAGCTGTTTGATTATATTTTTACCTTGAATATTCCAACCACAAATAATGATGTGATTTTTATAGCTTACCTTCTTCATTATTCTTCCCTCCCTTAGAGATAAATTGACAAACCAAGAGACTATTTTGGCTCCAATAATAGTAATAAAGACAACTCCAGCAATTAAACCAACTGCACCAGTAAACTTGGCCAGACCGCTTTGCCATTCTAAACTCCCGAGTTCTCCTAGGAACAATGGTAAAACATCCGTAAGGCCTTCGAAGATAGTGACATTCATTTCAATAGCTAAGATTAAGGCACATAACAACATCAAACCGACGGAAACGATCAGAGAAATCCAGACTGGATACCTGTATATTTTATTAACCAGGATCCTTAACGCTTTTCTTAAATCTATACGCCGAGAACTCAAGGTGATCCTCCGTTAAATTTAAAATATGAAGTTTCTAACCTGAAATAAGATAAAAATCCCAAGGATGAAAACCACAATGATGGTTATGGTGTCCCAGCTCATATAGAAATAGACTTTTTTTGGTCTGTGAATCAACCCGATGATAACCAAACTGGTAAGGATTATGCCTAAAACAGCCGTGAGAACATGAACTGGAGAAACGCTTAGAAAAATATTGCCTCCTCTGAAGAAAAAATCGCTGATGGGAATGATGAACATATTAAGTATATTGCTGCCGAGAATGTTGCAGACAGCCATGTCAAAAGCCCCAATTTTGACAGCCCCAGCTGTGACTGCGACTTCCGGCAACGAGGTTACGAAAGCGAGGAAAAGACTGCCCACAAATGTGGCCCCCAAATCGACTCGTAAGTTAAACAGATAAAAAGGACTTGAAAGTGAGTCACCGATTTCTACCAACCAAATCCCCGCTAAGACAACGATAACCGCAAATATAAAAAAAATACTAATGATCTTGAAATTCGACATTTTCGAGACATCATTCGTTTCCGTTTTTGCCGTCTTCTGCCTGCCAGAACGTTCTGTTTCTGTAATTTTAGAAGTTTTTCTTCCTAATTTTGTGATCAGAAATACGGCTGCCAGGTATATACTAAATATGAGAAAACTGCAAAAGTAACCCAACCCTTCTCCAAACAATCCGATTACCTTAACTAAAATAATGGCTGCAATCACTATGCTCATTAATAGAATACCAAATCCAGCGGTTAGAATATTTTCTATTCTCACATGGGCCAAGATGTGTTCCCTCTTTTGGAGTATATCTAAGATAGCAATGATAACCAAATTAAAAACATTGCTGCCTAAGACATTGCCTAGGGCAAGGTCCGGCTGAAGGGCTATAGTAACCGCCCCGATGTTGGTCGCTAGCTCAGGTAAAGAGGTGAGCATGGCCAATATCACGATGCCGATCCATATTTGTCCCAAACCGGTCCTTTTTCCTATCTCATCTCCGTAGAGCGATATTTTGAAACCAGCAAAAAAGATGACGGAAGCACACAAGAGAAACTCTAGAATCAGCCATATACCGCCTTCGCCAAATAACATCCTTAAGAACATTATTGTTTTTTTATGACCAGGGGCTATCGAACTCTTGATAGTGCTGCTTTATCCTTTAAAACGGCATTTAATATAAATCTGGGATTTGTGAAGAGGATCGAAATAAAAACTCCTACAATGATTTCGAAATGCTGTGCCTTTTATTTCTTTTTCATGATTGAAATCACAATCCATTATCAAAATCAACTGTTCCCTTCAGAAATCAGAATTTAATTTGCCCTGATTTCCCTTCAAGCTAACACAATTGAATTGACAAGTCAATTGCGAAGTCATTCCTTATAGGGACGGTTCATCACGGAAATGAGTATCTGAAGTTGCAAAAAGAGGGACACCGTATTAAATTCCTCATAGTAAAAAACATTTTACAAAAAGGAGGAATAACGATGTCCCTATAACTATTGTATCATGCTTTGGGCATCCTCAATTATTTTATTTTTCCTATATCAACCGCTAAAGTAGAGGGCACCAACAACCGCATAAAAGTGATCAAACGAAGAGCTTATGGCTATCGAGAGCTCGTCTACTTTAAGCTGAAAATCTACAACTTATATGCCACTAGGTACTCATTATTGTGATGAACCGAATTCTTAAACTACCTAGCCGCCCAGAAGCTTAAGCGCTCGTTCTCTCATGGGGCCTTTTTTCTCTTGAACCACAAAGTTCAGGAAGTTTTGGGTGGGAGCAAGTGTTGAGTCCAATTCGCCGCTTTCTATGAGGGCGAGTGTGAAAAGAATGGCCTTATCTGCGATTTCGGATGTCCTGGTTCCTCCGAAGTACATGTCCTCTACCTGTCCGGCTTTGACGTCGGGCGGATAGCCCTGCAGTGCCTCGGTTAGCCTGGCGAAAGCAGCGAGGGCGATTTCTCGAATCCCGCAGTGAGTGGCGGCATAGTCGAGCATACCGATTCTGGTTGATTTGTGAGAAATTTCCTGAATCTGAGCCAGAACCTGGCGGGCAGCTTCCACATCTTTGCTTTCCACCAGGATTTTCTGCATCTGTGCGATCTTTCGGGGATTGATTGCAACCCCAGCGCTTGTATATGAAGGTTCTTTCTCCACCATTTGACGAAGCTGTTTCATTTCTTCCTTGGTCTTGTTCACTTCTTCCTTGAGTTCAAGTGGAGCTGTTGCTACATATTTTTGAAACGCTCCGAGGGCTTCTCTGAACCTACCCTGCTCCTTAAAAATCGACCCTTTGGTGCTCCACAACCGAAAGGATTGAGGGTAAAGATTGAGGCCTCTCTCTACACATTCCAGTGCTTCCCCTGATTTTCCCAACCCCATCAAGGCAAAAGCCTTTTCATCAAAGATCGTTTCCATGATTATGTTTGTTGTTGAAGGCAGCTTTTTGGCAAGATTGAACGCTCGATCGCAATCTACTAGTGCATCTTCAAACTTCTCTCGGGTATTTTTTTTGATGATTTGTTTTACCAGATTATCGAGCTCCTGACGTCGTCTCTTATCCAGCTCGCCGGCCGGACTAGCTGTGGAGTTTTCCAGTAATTTTTCTGCATCTTCGCGATAGGGATGGTCTGGAGGAGCCAAGCTCAAGAAACGCTTGACATCTTCGAGAGCTTTGTCTTGTTCTGAAAGCTGGCTGTGAGCAATGGCTCGGTTCCAGTATGAGAGCGGATCTTTGGGATTAAGCATTATCGATTCATCCAGATCCTTAATGGCACGCTCATACCCTCTTAGGTCTGAAGATTCGGACGCAATTTGAATACGGACCACAGCTCTGTCACAGTAGACAATGGAGGATTTCGGATTCAAAGCTAACGCACGGTCATACCAGGAGAGTGCCTCTCGATAACGGCCCAACTCTTTGCAAGCTTTTCCCATACTTAAAACTGCGTTTAAAACCAGCTGAGGAGGACCCGAAGAACGAGCAACCCTCTCGAAATTCTTGGCGGCTTGTTCCAGGTCTCCTAACCTTGCCAGGGCCAAGCCCCGGCTGTAATAACAGACAAGGTTTTGCCCGCTCTCCAAAGCCTTGTTAAATGCTTTCACCGCATCTTCATATTTTCCGCTTCGATACAGTTCCTGACCCTTTTTGAAAAAAAGATCGAATTTTCCTTGTTTGCGGTCAAACATGGGATTCCAAATCGTTATTACCTCCTATTCCACCGGCTCTATTACTCTAGATAACAGTTTGTCACCTTGTAAGGGGGCTGAATGAGCCGAAGGAAATACAGATTTCCTCCTTCATCCCCTGCGGCCAGTAGGTTTATTTTTCCAAAAAAATCACAACACAGGAGATCCCCGGCTGTAGGAAAAGATGCCAGTTCTTCTCCGTCAGCGACATTCCAAATCCTTATCATCCTGTCCCATCCTACAGAAGCCACTTTTGTATCGTCTTCGCAGAATGAACAACTTCGAACCCCAGCAGAATGTCTTCCGATCACTCTACCCCAGCTTTCTCCGGTTACCGGCCAAATACGGACTGATCCATCAAAGCTGGCCGAAGCGATACAGTCCCCGAGATGACTGAAGGCACACCGGAGCACATTATCTTTATGGCCCCGCAGAGTTGCAATGTTAGCCCGAGATCCAATATCCCAGAGCATTAAGGAGTTATCTGCGCTGCTCGAAACAATGGTTTTTCCATCAGGGGTGAAAGAGCAACAGTTGACGCCCCCTTCATGGCCCCGGAAAACAGCCAGTTCTTTTTGTTTGGATACATCCCAGAGCCGAAGGGTACGGTCTTCCCCGCAGGAAACAACCCGATTCCCGTCGGGATGGAATCTGCAGCAGTAAACCGATCCAAGATGGGCCCTCCAGCTTGCGATCTCTTTACGTTGTCCAGTATCCCAAAGGGCCAACCATCCATTTGCCCTTCCAGAAATAATCATTGTTCCACTGGGATTGAAATCGAGGGAACATTCGAGGTTTCCCTCTAAAGTCACCAGTAGTTCCGCATTGCTAGGATTCCAAAGCCGAATTGTTTGGTCTAGGCCGGTGGATGCGAGCCGATCAGTACTGGAGCTGTAGTTACAGTCAAGGATACTGGCTTTATGGCCCTGAAGAAGGGGGATATTTTGACTTAAACCTTTCTCCCAAAGCTTGAGACTTCTGTCCTCGCTGGCAGATATCAGGTATCGGCCGTCGCGGGTGAAAGCACATGCAGTAACAGCCAAAGTATGGCCTTGATAGGATTCAATTTCGCGAGAAGAATCAACATCCCAAATTCGAATAATACCTCTGGAGCTTCCAGTGACTAAAGAGGATCCATCTGGATGAAAACTGCAGGAGAGAATTTCTGCAGCCTCATCGGTGGAAGCTGGATCGCAAAGGCGGGCGACTTCATCGCCACTTTCAGAGTTCCACAGGCATGTGGATCCATCAGAGCACCCCGCAGCAATCAAAGTGCCATCAGGGCTGAAATCACAGCAGTAGATAGGTCCGAAGCCGCTCTTAATGGAAATGGCTCTTGCATCATATATCGATTGCAGAATCAAGATTCCGTTAGCGTCGGCTGAAGCCACTCGCTTACCGTCAGGGCTGAATTTACAGCAAAGAATTTCTTCCTGATGTTGGCTGTAGACCCGTTCCTCGCATTCCTCCTCAACATCCCAGATCCTGAGAATGCTGTCCGATCCTCCTGACATCAATTTAGTTCCATCAGGACTAAAAGAGCAGCAGTAAACGGGAATCCCCGGTCCTGTGAATGAAGCTACTATGTTTGTTGAAGTTGTATCCCACAAAAGTATCTTGCCGCCGGAAGATCCCGATGCGATCAGTTTTCCGTCGGGACTCCATGCACAACTTAAGATTCTAGTGTTGGATTCTCTAAAGGTGATGGGTTCTTTGCCTTCTCTAATGTTCCAGAGTTTGAGTGAGCCATCGTAGCTGCCCGAGACTATCTCTTGAACATCATAGGGACGGGGATGGCAGCAAGAAACAGCATCATTGTGACCTGAGAATTCACGGATCAAATTTTCCGAATCAGGAGGTCTGCTGATTTGGTGAAGCCAAGCCTGAGCTCCTTTTGAGGTCTTTCGGACTAGCTCGCGGTGTATTGATTTCGATGCCTTTGGAAAACGTTTTATACAGGGGTTCCACTGAAGCCGGTTGTAGAGCTGCTGCCAAAGAAGGTTGGGGAGGCGACAAATAATGTGAGCCTCCCTCATTAAAGCACGGCGAAGAGCAGAGAGTACTTCCCTCTGATCGTTATAATCCACTGTATCGTTGATTTTAAATCCCTAATCAAATCAAGTGGTGTGAATTTTACCTTATTGAGGTGATAATCATTTTCTTTATTACCGCCCTCGGAGCGATTTCATCGTACATAATACATATAAAATAATAGACCTGTCAACAAGAAACCCACAAAATGTGATAACAAAGCAATAGTGTCCCCATCAACTGCTAAGCTAAAATGTCTCCTTCGGAAAGGAGGCGGGCATGAAGGAGATAATAACATTGAGTATGAAAGAGATTCATCGGTTAAAAATTTTAGAACAAGTTTATGAAGGGGAACTTTCGTTAATTTCTTGTTCAGAGGTGTTAAAAAAAAGAGCTCAGGATTTATAAAAAAGTTTACCAGTGAAGAGCCACCTCTCTCTTATTTTGTTTATGAGCTGGTTCAGCATGAACATTTAGAGGAGAGTTGCAATTTTGGTCCAAAAATCAGTGTTCTAAGCGTAAAAAAAGAAATTATTATCTTTAATTTCCAATTTTTTAGTGAATTGAGACTTTTCAGTAACTACCCTTCATTAGACTGAAAAAAGGAACATGCCTTCTAATACCGATAAAGATTAATTTTTCTTATGGATTGAGATTTGTCATTGCTTAATTTTATATCTTTCTCCACAAGCCGGTATCCATCTTTGTAAATATAGGCCTTTACATTTTGGTCTCTCGGAACATTAACAATAAAGAATCCGTCTTTATCGCTCTGGGCTACTTTAAAGAAAAATTCTCCATTTATGTAAGATTCAACATCTTCTGAGATAATTTTTTGAGACAAATCTATTTCCAGCACCAGAGATATTTTTTCTTCCGAAACATTAAATCTATCGGAAATTTCTTTAATCGATAATCCCAGGTTGTTGAGTTCCTGAATAATATAGACAGCTTGAATTGCCTTTAATTTCTCATCAAGGTCTTTAATCTGTTTCAAAGTTCTATCCCGGCGGGCAACAATAATTACTGCCGAAACCGGTTTATTGGAATGGCTTGATACAACTTTCCCGGTTAGGTAGGTATCGGTCAGTGTTTCGTCCATGTTGTAGTCACTTTGAAGCCACTTCAGTGGGATTTCGGGAGTCGAGAATCGATATTTCTGTTGAGCCACAGTAAAGACCTTTAAAGCCCAAGTTACAGGATAGATATACCCCATATCTGAACCGGCTATGGTAGGAGCTGATACTGCGGCAGGGATTCCGATATAAGCTTTCTCATTTAAAGCCGCCCCTCCGCTGCTCCCAGGCGACATAGCTGCATTGGATTTGATAATACCGTTTAGTTCTTCATAGAGCTGGTCGTGGTAGTATCCCAGAAATTTCCCTTCCGTCATAGTCAAAGTAGCTCCTCCTACTCCCGGGTAACCTATAATAGTGATATCTTCATTGAGCTTCATTCCAAAAGGATTGCCGATATCAACATAAGAAAACTCTTTACTCACTGGATTTCCATCTTTGTCCTGGTCGATCAAAAAAAGGGCTGTATCCCTTTCCTCATCAAGAGCAATGGGAGTGGCTGAAAACTGCCATTCAGGCACTTTGAGAGGATCATTGTCTTTTAATCTGTAAACCATAATGGAAGGGCTGACCGGCTTGAATACAAAAAGAAGGTTATTTTCTTTGTCGTAGCGGATGTTATCTTCCATTCGGTAAATATGGTAATTGGTCAGGATTAGGCCATTTTTACTGATAATTGTTCCTGAACCCGTAGGCATCTTTTCCAATCCTTCCTTTATCAATTGGCCGTGCTTAATCACTTCGTCCAAATTCTTATTCATAATTGGATTTTTGTAGACAGATATTTTCATCAGATGCCCCAACCGAACAAAGGGCGTAAAATCAGAAGGAATATTATCATCGGGGCCCGAATAAGAAGGGAGGCTCAAGAAAATTAAAATAAGGACAGTTATTTTTATCTTTTTGCCGGTCATTTTCTTATCCTCATTCATTTTCCCATTTAAGGCTTTCCATAATTTTTTCATACATAGTCAGCCCCTCATCAAAGTCCCCAACTGAAGCGCGGTAGGTAAAAACAAATACATGGTTTTTGAAGGAAATGATGTCCGCGTAAACTTTTTGCATTTGAGGAAATTCATGTCGGAGCGAATTCTTATTGGTTAAGTAGCTATAGGCAATTCTTTTCCCCTCCCTGCCTCCTGCTTTAATGTCCCTTACCATCAGGCTTTCGGTTTCAGTGGATTTTATATATTTTGTAAAATCCTGGATTTCATCTTGCGGCTCAATCGGATTGATCTCTACTGCAAAAGAAAATCCGGGTGAGGAATTCTCACCGGAAAAAAGTATTTTCGAATCTTCATCTAATAAAGCCGGAAAAGGAGTTATCAAAGAAGTTATCTCGGTTAAAGGAAATTGAGAAAAGGAGTGTGGATAGAAGAAAGAAATGCCATATTGGTCATTTTCATATTTTTCACCTTGCAGGCCTTTGGAGGAAAAAAGACAAGCTGAAATTAATAAAACAGTTGCAATCAGGACGGCCAGAAAATCAAATTTCGGAACAACCTGGATTTCTTCAAGAACATTTTTTTGGGTCAACTTTTTCATTTTAAAATAGCAAAAAAGCAAAATGGTCAGGGCATAGAAAAGAGTGAGAAAAAAAGATAACCAGAAGGCATGTTCAAACCCTGAAAGAAAGATAAATTCATTAAGCAGGTAGTAAATTCCTAAAAGAATAATTCCGATCAATATCCCGAAAGAAGAAGAAACATCTGTTCCATGTTTTCTGAATTTTGCTTTTCCGATAATATAACCCATCAATGAGCCCACACCGGAATAAATAAGAACATTGGTAGTAGCGGTGTAGGCAATAACAAACAGGGTGAAAGAGGGATGCGGCCATATATCATAAATGCTTTTTACAAAAGCAAAGCCAGCCCCTACTATTGCTCCATAAACCATGCCGTCCACAATTTCGTCAAACTTTTCGAGCGGCAGGAAGCCGTAGCGAATAACAAGATAGAGCATTATACTGACCAGAGGAGCCATGACCAGAAATGAACCCAGCATAAAAAGAGAAGATGAAGCATACATCCATTCCTGAATACGAAAAATGATATGATATAAAGGAAAAGCGCCAAAACCGGCTGCTGCCATGCCGGCAATAAAAGATACCGCCAAATATGACAAAGGTTCAGGCTCTAACCTGTCTTGAAGATAGAAAAATATAACCCAGATGATGCTCGGAATAAGTATTACGGCCACAAGCTGGATGAAACGCAGGCTTTCCCCGCTGCTCAGAGCAATATTATAGCCCGCTAAATACACGGCCAACAAAAAAACAAATTGAAAAAATAAGTTGGTCTCCCCTGTCCTGAGGAAGCTTTTAAGCCTCATGGATTGTTCTCCTTAATTTTTTGAAAGGTTGCCGGAGGCTTTATGAATTTTCTCTTTTCACTTTATTTCTTGCGCTTTTCAATGATTGTGTCGATTAATCCGTATTTTACTGCATCCTCTGGGGTTAGGTAAAAATCCCTGTCCGTATCCCGGGCAATAATCTCCATCGATTGGCCTGTGTGTTGAACCAATATTTCATTTATCCTCTTTTTTATCCTGTTCATCTCCTTGACCTGAATTTCCATGTCAGATGCCTGACCCTTTGCTCCTCCCAGAGGCTGGTGGATCAGCATCCTGGCGTTGGGAAAAGCCATCCTTTTCCCTTTTGTCCCTCCGGCCAGAAGAACAGCTCCCATTGAGGCTGCTTGACCTAAACAAATTGTAGCCACATCACAGGAAACATATTGCATGGTGTCATAAATAGCCAGTCCTGCTGTAACTTCTCCCCCCGGGCTGTTTATATAGAAAAAGATGTCTTTATCAGGATCTTCAGATTCTAAATAAAAAAACTGAGAAACAACAATATCGGCAACATCGTCGTTTATTATCCCCGTTAATAAGACAATTCGAGCCGACAGCAAGCGCGAATACAAATCAACTTGCCTGGCTCCCTGCGGTGTTTGCTCCACTACATAAGGAACTTTTATAAAAGCCATGTTTAAGTCTCCTCCTAGATTAGATCACTCGCCTGCTCACTGTTCCCCATACTTCTTGCCTCCGAATTGCGCTTTAATTTCATCATCGTATTTGTCTGCTATGTAAGCAACTGACTTAACAGCAACTTCAAGTTCTTTCCGGTTAAGAAAATCTCCTAGCAGAATATGCTCAAACAGGATTGCCTGCCGGTCCGGGTCAAGCGAAAATTTACCAAATACTACTTTTATATTCTCATAAGCCAAAAACTTTGTCAGCTCCCCAGTTATTTGAGCCCCGCGATTAACTACTGACACAACTCTAACAATAGTTTGCTCCTTAATCCAATCTACTGGAATTATAAATACCCGGGCACTTCCGGCCTGAAGAATGTAATTGTTACGGTCGTCCTTAAGATACGAGCCGAAAGATTCTTTGAGATATTTTTCTATTGTAGACCTTAATGTTTTTACGGCATCAGACGCTGCCATTTTTTCACCTCCTTTTTATTTTTTGCTTTTGCCATGTAAAATCAGCGGAAAATATCTTATTTGCTGATTAACCAGTGTTATAACCATATCAAACCAGAATTAAACATAGCAAGTAATTTATTCGTTAAATTCCATAGTTAACATAAGTCTGTTCATTATTGTCCCTGTCTCTGCTTTTATTCTTCCCTCCTTATTTCCAGGCCTTCTTTGGCCAGGAATTCTGGTATCTTACGCACGGTGGCTCGATCCCACTCTTTGACGTCGTCAGGAAGCTCTGACCAGCTCACAAGATAAGGACTCTTCTTCTTGGCAGTATCTTTTTTCTCTCCCCATCTCCACCCTTCAAGCAGTCTTTCGACATTCCACCGCCCATGCTCCATTTCTGCCAGAAACTCAACCTCGTCTTCGGTGAACGATAGTAACCTGATTTTTCGATCGGTTACTTTTTGCGCTGTACACCCAATATGACGAAGCTTCTCGAAAATGTGGTCAGCCTGTTGAGCATTAGATTCCTTCAAATTAACCGGCAATTTCTCCCAGTCCGCCATCGCCGGATCGTCGGTCTTTAGACCATCCTTTTTGGTGCGTCGATACTCCTCATGAATTTCCTTAGCCAGTGTCTTCCTAATATCTTCCGCCAGTTTGGAAGCTCCCAAACCGATGAAAGCCCTAACCGTCATAGCATCAGCAGGAAGAAGTGCCAGATTTTTCGAATCGACCCACTTTTCATCTTGAAGTAACTTGGCTGCCTCTCGTCCGCTTTCTTCTGCAACCCCCACTGTGGCTCCCAGAGCTAAGGCAATTCTGTATTCAATGGCTGAAATCATGCCCCCGTTAATACCGAAAACTTTAACCTGAGATGGATCAATGCCGGCAGAAATTATATCAATCCAATTTTGCAAGGGCTCCATTGGACTAAAGCCGCTTCCCTCAGTTTTACGAAGTTCGCTGTACCTCCGGTCAACAGTGGCATCAGGGGGGATAAGTTTAGGAATATAACCAATCGTCCGGATTTTCTCCCGATATTTTTCTCCTGTTTCACCGACCAATCCGCTTATCCCTTGCTTTGTCCCTCCACTTATTACCGTACCCTCATATTCTTTAAAACCTTCCTGCATTAAATGTCTGTAGGCTTTCATCTGTTCTTCAATAGATGGGTCACAGCCACCGGCCACAATAACAACAGGTCCTTGAATAGATTCGTACTGACTTAAGGTCAGCTCTCTTGCCTTCTCTATTGCTTCTTTAGCCTCTTTTGCTTTTTCTTTCTGTTTTTTAATTTTCTTTGTCTTCTCTTTTTCTTCTTTGCTTTCTTTGACTTCCTCAAGAGTTTCCTTGGCTTTTTTCTCAGCCCTTGATGCTTTACCAATTAAAAGCAATCGCCGGACCCATTCATACCCTGAGAGCTCATTGGCAACATTTTTGAGTCTTTCCAATGAGGCAAGTGCCGTCTCAATCATAAAGAGTGCCGAACTGATTTGGATGGCTTTTGCGTAGGCTTCAAGGCTTTTATAAGGCTTGTTTAATAAAAGATAAAACTTGCCCATCATATAAAAGGCCCATGGCAGATTAACGCCAACATCAGCCTGGTCATTACATCTCTGGATAGCTGAGGTAATCACAGGACTCAAGAGTGAGACTATGGATGTATTCCTGGCTTGAGAAATTTCTAAATCCAAATAGTTCTCCAATGGATACGGGTCTGACGGATCTAGTTCAAAAGCATGACGGTATAGCTTTCGCACCTTTTCTTCGTCGATTCCCTTCCAGGTGCCGGCCAGGGAAGCCAGGGCATCCACGTCTTCATTGGGGGGCTCGCATGCCTTCTCCAGATAGCGCTGGCCTTTCTTAAAGCGGCGGCCATTGGGTCTGTGTTTGTTCATTTTACAAAGAGCAACACCCAGGTCTCTCAGGATAGCCGGCTCCTCTGAATCACGGTACTTGGAAAGCACCTCATCGGCCTTCGGCCAGTCTCCAAGGGTAATGGCTAACTTTCCGATGCGGCCGGCGATTTCCACGTTATCAGAATCGTGTTCCAGGATTATCTCCAGCAATTTTATTTCATCCTGCATTTGTTCTTCAGTCATGTAAGCCCCGTAGCTTGCGGCGTAGGCGGATAACCCCTCTTTTATTTTAGAAAAGTTTTTATCTGCGCTTTCCAGCATTGCCGCTACCCCGGCAAATTCGCGCTCCCACTTTGAGGGTATTTGAAAAGAACTTTTATAAGCCAACACATGGGCCATATCCGCCCAAGCGTGCTCAAGAATGGTTCTCACCTGGACTTCAGCCCATGGATTAGGAAATTTCTTTTCATCCAACAGCACCGGCGGCACCTCTACCTTGACATCTTTATTGGGAAAAACCCCAGGCCTAAATTTGATAATATAGTGCACAGAACGGTAACCAAACTCAGTGGGTTTTAGCCGTTGACTAACATCTATTGTGTTATCTTCATCAATCCGGAAATTATTCCTGATAAACTCAGATATGGCTCTAACTTCATCAGCGGTATGAACAATGACTCGCCCACCACACAAGTCAGTCAACTGATTTACCGGATCTTTATACTTAGCCTTTTTCCGCTGACATTTTTCGGCAAAACTGGCAATGGCCTTGGGCCTTGTTTGCACAATAGCCAAAGGGGCAAGCTTTTTTGCTACTTTTTTGAGAACCTGTTCCAAGACTTCAGCGTAGAGCTTATAATTATTGTAACGCCTTTTATATTCTTCAACCTGCTGGCGGGTCCATTCTTTGCATTTAATATCTGTTTTCTTAGTCATGAAAATTCCTCCGTTTTATTTTATTCATCTATTTAAAAATCGATAACTTCCCTTTGCATGAAGGACATTCATCTAAACCTTCAGCGGTTTGAAAATAGATTGACTTTCCACAGTGGGGGCAGGTAAATACTTTGGCTGTCAAGCTTGCCCAGAATAATATTATGGCAAAAAGGATCAGCGGCCCACCCAACAGCCATAGCCATGGGGAGAGCCGGGTCAGTGCATAGCCGCCCCCAGCCAGCAGTACAGCCATCGCTGTAGTAAGCAGTTTTGTCCAGCTGACGCTTTTTCTCTCAGCTCGTGAAGGAGCTCTACGTACCTTTGGTTTCACCTCCGGTATTGGTGGACGGGGCTTTGGTGGGGAATCCGTGACCTGCTCAGCCTTTTCCCCAGTAGCGGTTTCTTTTTTGTTCGGCAGGATGGGTTCATTGTTCCTAACATTTGAAGTGACAACCTGATTTGTCTCCTGTTTAAACGGCTCTCTGTAATATCCGAAAATTTCAAGTATATATACGTTCCCTAAGTTGTCGCCCGCGGCAATCATATTTCCATTGTGATTAAAATGGCAACCTCGGATATATCCGAGAGCTGGATATATGTCTAATAGTACTCCCGTCTCAGTATCCCAAAGTCGTATAGTGCTATCGGCACTTGTTGAGGCAATTATTTTACCATCAGGACTAAAAGCACAGGAGAGCACCACATTTGTGTGTCCGTTAAGAATGGCCTTTTCTTCAACTCTTTGTGCGTCAAACAACCGAACCGTTTTGTCATGGGACAATATAACCATTTGTCCATCAGGGCTAAATGCACAGCAGTAGACATCACCTACGACATTTCTGCCGGTTTTAAATTTACCTGTCTGAGCATCCCATAGTCTTAATGCCCCACCATCAATCGCAGTGGCGAGGATTTTCCCATCCGGACTAAAAGCACAACATTTACTAACTCTGTTTTGTCCTTTAATAACAACCTTTTCCTCACCCGACCTAGAATTCCATAACCTAATTGTAAAATCTCTACTTGTGGATGCAATTAGCTTTCCATCGTGACTGAAGGCACATGATACAACCGAATCTTCATGTCCTTTGAAGACTGCTTTTTCATCACCTGTTTGAGAATCCCAGAGCCTTATTGTTTCATCTTCGCTTGCTGATGCAAGTAATTTTCCGTCAGGATGAAAAACACAGGAATTAATGTCTCCCGTATGGCTTAAAAAGACAGCCTTTTCTTCTCCAGTTTGGGAATCCCAGATCCTGATGCTCTTATCATCACCTGCCGAGGCAAGTATTTTTCCGTCGGGTCTGAAGGAGCAGGAATTGATCCAATAGAAAGGGCCTTCGAGAGTAGCTTTATCTTCACTTCTTTGAGTATCCCATAGCCGCGCTGTAAAATCTTTACTTGCTGTGGCAATTATTTTACCATCAGTACTGAAAGCACAAGCGTTGACAGAGTGTATGTGACCTTTTAGGACGGTCTTTTCTTCACCGGTTTGGGAATCCCATAACCTTACTCTCCAATCTTCACTTGCGGAAGCAACCATTTTGCCATCCGGACTAAAGGCACAGTATGTCACCCTGTTGGAATGGCCTCTGAGGGTTAAAACCTTCTCATCAGTCTTGACATCCCAAAGTAATACATTTCTTGGATTAGAACCCATACAGACTACTTTGTTACCGTAAGGGGAATAACAGCCTGTTGCCTCATAGGAAGAACCATATTTTAATTTGAATCCAGCCTTTCTTCTTTCTGTTTCAACATTCCAGAGCATCACAGCGTAGAGACCTACAGATACGATTGTCTTTCCATCGGAACTAAAGGCACAGAATATAACTGCCGAAGTGTCGCATTTGAGGATAATTAGTTCTTTACCATTTTCAGCATTCCATAACCTTACAGTCTTATCACCTGCAGAAGCTAGCATTTTCCCATCGTGGCGAAATGCACATAATAAGACGGGGTCGGTGTGACCTTCAAGGACGGCCTTTGCTTCACCGGTTTGAGAATCCCATAGCCGCGCTGTGCAATCTTTACTTGCTGTGGCAATTATTTTACCATCAGGGCTGAATGTACAATAATTAATAGTCTCAGTATGGCCTATGAGAATAGTTCTTAATTGGCCCGTTTTAGCATTCCAAAGCCTTATGGTACAATCTTTACTTGCTGTGGCAATTATTTTACCATCAGGGCTGAAGGAACAAAAGTTTACATTTTGGGTGTGGCCTCTGAGAACCGCTTTTTCTCGGCCGGTTTTCACATCCCAGAGCCTTATTGTCTTATCAGCACTTGCTGTAGCAACAATATTTCCGTCGGGACAAAAATCACAATAGTTTACAATGTGGGTATGGCCCTTGAGGATCAATAAAAATGCCTCGGACTCACTAGTCCTGCATTTGTTGTGAAACCAGGACTTGGAACCGGGAGAGATCATCCTCTCGAATTCTGGGGCTATCAAATTTGAAACCGGCCCTTCTTTCCCTTCTCCATCCACCCACTGCAGCCGGTTATACATCTGCTGCCAGAGAATATCAGGCCGCTCCCGCAGGTTGTGAAGCTCCTGGCCTAAAACTCTGGCAAAAGCCTCCAGGACTGTTTTTTGTTCAGAATGTTTCATTTCTCGTCTTTGAAAAAGTTATCATTCATATTAAGCAAGATCGGATTCCGGCAGCAGTTCCGTCGATTTGAACTGCACCCTGATTTTTCCACTGTGACTCATCTTTCGCTTCACCCGGTTGGCTGAAATGAAAGATTGCTCCAGAATTGAAACAAACTCCAGCGGTTCTTCCTCTTCAACCCTGAGGATCCAGTCTGTACCGGGAGCGGGAGGCGTCGCCGTGTTCTTTTTCTGACCAATAACCGACAATTCTACTTTGTGTCCCCTGAACTCAAACTCCCAGAATGAACTGTTCGTACCCCTGTTGGAAACTGGCTTGACGCCCAGGCGTATCTGCAGCCACTCCAGGAGCCGATCCTCAAAGGCGTCTGCCACAGGGTCGCCAGAACGAACAGCTCGAACAAGATTGTTCCTCAAAGACTCATCGGGCTCGTCGCCGTCCTTGTTGAAACCATGATTTTCCACCGGCTTTATCTCTTGGATCGTTTGGGGATTTACCGGAGAAATCCTGGCTTGCTTTGCCTTTTTCCGTTGGCGCCTTCGGAGCTGCCACCATGGACGCTTCTGCGATGATCCCTCTATCGTAACCTTGAATCCACAATTTGGACAATAAAAATTGTTTTTTTCGACACAGCGATCACAATGTATAAAACCACAATTTCCACATTTTGCATAATGCATGGCCATTGTGTCCGGATTTTCTTTCGCTACAGGATTCCCTCCCGGGATCTCCGAAAGGGAAATAAACCTGTTACATGACGGACAAATGTTAATACCCATTTTTTTGCCTCCTCAAGAGCCCGTTGAATAATGACTTATTAAATAAAATCGTTAAATCCAACGATTTCCCGGATAGAACGACTGTCAGAAGTGGTAAATAATCGCTCTCTCTCCGAGATGCTCCTTTTGAACATTAGGGTCTTCACATACAGCAATATCTACTGTCTTATCCGGATAATTGGCCTTGCGGTACTGTTCTGCCGGCAAAATCTGGTTTTCATGCCAGACCAGCATAACCACATCAGCCTCTCCTTTGTACATATCGCTTTTATTTAGATGATAAACCTCGTTGAATCCATATTTTTCCATTTATTCCTCCTGTCCAATTAAATCCTCCGGTAAATTTGAACGCCGGCCTGGGCGAGAAAAGAAGGAAGACCCCGAATCATATTCCGATCATACTCTTTAATCTCCTCGGAAAGCTTTTCCCATGGAACAAGATGCGGACTGGTCTTCTTTTTAATATCTTTATTCCCTGGAGCATAAGACCAGCCTTGTCGGCGTCTCTCGTCACACCAGCGTTCATGCTCCATTTCAGACAATTTCTCCATTTCTTCCAGTGAAAATTCAAAATCGAATGCTTTCCAATCGGTCAAGGGCTGGATGCCGCAGCCGATAGCTTTCAGTTTCACTTCAATATGAGCAGCCTGATGCCGGTTTGATTCTTTTAAATCCTCCGGCAAGTTATTCCAATCGACCATTGAAGGGTTCGTCTCAGGGGTTTCGCCGGCTTTCTTCTGATGGCGGACATAGTCCTCGTGGATAGCCTGAGCCAGGATTTCATGTGTCCCCCCTAAAAGTGCCTCCAGGCTGCAGGTTTTATCGAGCAAGCCAAAGGCATGAAGCTGGTTTAAATCAAGAGCTTCGCGGTCTTCTTTGATTAATTTGGCCAACCCGGCTTCCTGGCTCATACGCATCACAATCGGCACCTTGTGTTTTTTGGTTCTCCGGTAAAGGGTTAAGGCGTTTACCAGGACATGGACATCATCATCAAAGCAAATATAGACCGCATCTACATCAAGATTGCCTTTGGAATCATAGAGAAAATCGCCTCTTTCAAACTCCAACGCATTTTTTTCCATTTGCCGGATATCAAACTCACAGGCCTTATCAAGCTGGGGATATTGCAAACACAGAATTTCCACTTTTTTTTCAGCATCTCTGTCAATCACTGCAATCCGCAGCCGCCCGCCGTTTTTTTCCCGCTTCATCCACCAGTTTCTGGCCGCCTGGACAACCAGGCTTCTTCCCATCTTACCCAAACCGACAATCAGCATCCTTGGATACCTGCCGCCTGCTTCAATTTCTCCCTTAAAGGGTGGATGCTCCCTTAGCATGAGACGAGCTCCTTGTTCGAGAACATTGAAAAGCTCCAATCTAAAAGCATCCGCTTCAGCAGCCAGCTCCCATCCCCTTAGCAAATCGCACAATTCAAGGTCGACAATATGAACAAATGCAGTAAGAGCTTTTTCTTTCCGATAGCGAACTATATCGCGGGCCTTAAGAGCTATTTCTGCATTGGTCCCGTCATCAGCACAAACTGTGATGAGGTATTTTGCCCTGTGAACCCTTGCCTTGCGAAGCAGATTTTCGTCTGTTGCATCTCCGATTAAGACAACTGCTCCCTGTTTCCGGCATTGGTCAATCAAAGGATTTTCCTCATCTTCCTCAACTAACACTACTTGATACCCATGTTCTAAGAACTGCTGAGACAAACGCAGTCCTCTTTCTCCAAGTCCACAGATCACAATATGATTCTTAAGAAAACGAACCTTCAGCAACTGCCACTGCTGGCTGAAGACAGCTAAAAGAGCCTGAATTGCAGCATAAGCAGCCACAGCCGGCATCAAAAATCGGGCTGCCTCAAGCTGCCAGGGAATAGTTCCTCCCACATCGCCGGATTCTAATATCATGAGCTGCACAGTTCGGTATGTAATGTCGAATATTGTACTACCTTCCCCTATTGCCAAAGAATATCTGTAAAAACCAATATATCCCAGAACAAAGCCAATTATCCAGATTGCCCCAACCAAAGGCCATTCAATGTCATGCCAAATCGGATGAAGCCGTTTTCTTTTAAAGGCCCGGAGGCGATTACGCCAGTTTTTTTTACTTCTTCGTCCTTCTTTTGCCATTATTCTCCTTTACTGATTATCGTCTGGAAACTCACGCAGCGCCAGGTCGTAATCTTCAATCAGAGCGTTAGCACCTGTATAAGAAATAACTTTATTCCCTTCAGCGTCAATATTTTCCTGAACTCCTACCCGGGCTGCTTTTTGTTCCAAAAACTGAAAATCAACCAGAATCTCAAAGAGCCCCTCCCATCTGCGTGCCAGGGTGAAATGGTAGGGAAGTTCGCTTAAAGCCCGGGCGGTGCCCAGCCAGGTTTTCTTTCTCTTTTTTGTCTTGGAATCGATTTCCGGGTCTGCCCGCCTTAGAAAGTAATCAGCCAGGACTTTCTGAAATTTAACCTCATCTTCAGCCAGATACTCATTTGTGGCAACCTCTCCCAGCTCACGATGGAAGAAAGCAAGAAGAGCGGTGCCTTCGTGACTCCTTCCGCCGAGATAGGACTCAAGGTCGAAATAAAACCGGGACCATACCGCCACCGGCAATTTGGGTTCAGGAGGTTTGTGCATGGCCCTGTCCTCAAAATCTTTAAAAAACTCGGTATCCAATGAAAGAATATCCAGCAGCTCATCTTCAGCCAAACCATTCATTCCCCTGGTGGCAGCTATATAGCCAAGACTTCGGGAAACAAGCAATCGGCCGTGGTCAGCCTCAAGCCGCTTGAATAAATTATCCTTAATAATTCCTTCTTTTCCCTTATTGAGTTCTATCTCTTCGGTATAGGATTTCCACAGCCGCGCCTCCTCGAAAGCAAGTTTAAGATAGAGGGGCAATCCACAATCCGAGAATTTATAAAGAACTTCTTTCATCTGAAATTTCTGAAGCTTTCGGCCGGCATCTTTCAACCAGCGATCAAGCAATTTCTTTCCTTCTTCAAGGCTCATCGGGCCAAGTTCAATGACACTATCCTTCGGAATTTTATTCCTGAGAGCAACCAAATATTCACCGGGTCTGGTGGTTACAATGAAACGAACATGTTCCGGCAACTCCCCCGGAAGCCAATTCAAACTTCGGGCATTATAAGCCTCAGATAGCTGATCAAGGGAGTCTAAAAAAAGAACCAGAGGTTTATCCGATGTAGCCAAAGCCAAACGTTTAGGGAACTCATCAATAAGGTCTTCATAGGAAGTTGGA
Source organism: uncultured Gammaproteobacteria bacterium (assembly GCA_964505765.1). GTDB lineage: Bacteria > Patescibacteriota > Microgenomatia > UBA12405 > JAHJSD01 > CAZDJQ01. The sequence continues at coordinate 35,454 of CAZDJQ010000003.1, forward strand.
AGGGTTTTCTCTCCACCATAGATTTTGGATATTTGTCGGCAGAGGTCTTCAAGGAGCATCCTGCCGTCAGATGAATTGGGGGTAGCTCCGATGAAACGAAAAACAATCTCCGCATGGGGATGGTTCTTGCGGGCTTCTCCCAGGGCAAAAGCCGCAAGAGCCGACTTTCCAGAACCTCCTTCTCCATATACAGCCAGTGGATAGGAGGTCTTTTCTTTAATGTAATTGTTAATCGTTTTTAAAATAGAGTCGCGGCCGATAAAGACTTTGGCCCTTTCTTCGCCAAATCTTTGATGAGCTTCTATTTCTTTTTCTAAAAACGGTTTGGTTTTTATCTGCTCTATCTCACTTAGAATAATCTTCTCAAGGGAGTTATAAACATCCCGGCAGAGTTTCTGAACATGGTCTGTGGTTATTCCGGAGCCGGTCCACCTTGCTTTGTATTTATAAACATTACCAGGAAGATTCTCCTCAAGCCGTTCTTTCAATTTATCTAAAAGATCTTTGGCTTCTGTATCCGGTTTATCATCGTCTTTGAGGTCAATATAGTCTTTTGCTCTTTTATCTCTGGGATGATCTTCGATTTCCCTGAAAAAACAAAACACATGTTCTTTAGCATCTTCAACTTTTAAAGCCCCGTTTATAATTTCCTGCTCAGTCGCTGAGGTTGTATATTTAGCCAGTGCGTCAGGATTGAGGCTCATCTTGCTGACTGCATTCAAAAGGATTGAACGAAGCCTTTTTTCAACCGGCTCCCATACCTTAAAATCAGCAAATTTATCTGTTCTGGGCTGCAAAATATAAATAGATGGAATAGCATTCTCATCTTTTTTGTACCAGGTAGAAAGCAGTTTCCCATCTTCATCATCTTTGACATGCTTCTCAATTGCTTCAAACTCATCCGCCGGTATTTCTTCCGGCAAGGGCCGCCAGCCGTAACGGTCGCCTAAAAGCAAGATAAAATTCGGTCGCGGAGAGGTCGTTTGACACCTGTTCAGTTCTTCAAGGCAAATTTTCATTGTCCGCTGGTCAAGGCTTGCTTCCTCGCCCACGCCCCAGCGTAAATCAATTGCCTGAAACTGAGAGTCATGCTTTGTGCACAGTTTTTTAAGGGCAGGAAAAACTTCTCTTTGAAGGGCATTGCGCTCCTCCTGAAGGTCGGTAAAAGTGGAGCTGACAAAGATGCGGAATGTTCTGCCTTCTTGGGCCATAGTCTTATTCTCCTTTTTTTATTTTGCTGAAGCCTTGATTAGTTCTATGTAGGATTTAATTTGCTCCTCCATTGCGGTGCTCAAGGAATATTCTTTGTATTCGTCCGGCTCAATCCAGACATGGGCATCATGTTCTGAACTCAAGTTGATATCACCCCTTAAGTAATCGCATAGAAAAGTAACACCGGTAACCCAGAACGGCTCTTTTAGGAAATGCCAGGTCTTAAAGGGTCGCCCGATATTGATATCCAGTCCGACTTCTTCCTTGATCTCTCTTCTCAGGGCGTCTACCAGATCCTCACCGTACTCTATCTTGCCGCCCGGAAGTTCCCAAAGTCCGGGGTCAAAGCCGCTGGTATGTGACCGCTGAAGCAAGAGTATCTTGCTGTTTTTTCTGATGATTGCTTTACCGGCTACTCCTAAAGGTTTTTTCATTTTAAAGCTCCCTTCCGCAATTTTTGCACCATCTCTCACCTACCGGGTTTTTATGCCCGCATTTGCAGGTTATGGTTTGTTCTTCCATTGATATCTTTTTTTGTTTGATATCTTCTTGTGGTTTTGTTTGCTTTCCAAGCCCGGCCTTGAGCAATGCTTTTGCAGCCCAATCCCGGACCTCTCTGTCCTTACTGACATCGCTTGTTGCCGCAGCAAGCGCTTTCCTGGCTTCAGGACCACCGATCTCCCCGAGCGCCCAGGCAGCATAGCCGGCGGCTTCCGGATCTTTATCATCAAGACAATCTATTAAAACCTGAAGAGATCCCGGATCTTTAATATAGCCAAGGGCCCAAAGAATCGCGCTTCTTATTTTGGGGATACGCTCAACTCTCAAAGCTTTAATGAGACTAATAGTGGCTCGTTTATCCCGAAGGAAACCAAAGAGACGGGCTGTTTCAAACCTCACCTCAGGATTGTGGTGAGAGAAAATACGGGAACATATGTCAAAGGCTTCAGCACCTTTCAGTTTAAAGATTGCCCACATACAGGCATTCCTGGCAGCATAAGAATCAGAGACAAGACCCGGTTTTAACCATTCGCTCATAAGATCAATGTCCTTCGACTCATGTTTTGAAAAAGATTTTCCGGTTTCTGAGAAAAGTAATCTGCCAGCTGCAAGCCGGGGCGGTTCTTCCGGATGGCTGCCAAGCATCTCAAAAAGGAGACTTATGGCAGTAGGTTTGGTATGTATACCCATGACACGTTCACCAATATCATCGGGCTTAATTTCATTGATTCTTCCACTTCTTAATTCCTTTTCAAGAAAATGAAAGAAGGCCTTTTCTTCTTTCTGTGCAATTCCTCTTAACCTTGGTAAAACATCCTGGGCTGTTCCCGGTCTTAAGTGGGCTTGAGATTCCTTTAGTTTTTTTACGAATCCATCATCCTCCGGCTTTTTTACACTTAAATCCACCTTTTCCTCTTGAGCGGGTGGCTTTGTACCCGGTCGCCTGCTCTTTGAGTTTTCCAGGGCTTCGGAGAGGAGTTCTTCTCGGGTTTTGGGAGTGTCTTCTGATTCTATCTTCTTTTCCGGTTTTTCAGCTTTCACTTTTATTTTAGTCTGAGAGACGTCATTTGTCTCTAAAAGCGATTGTTTTGCTGATGAAATCTCAGGTGTGCGAATGCCAATCAAATTCATTATGTAGATGGCTCTCCTTCTACCCCCACGCTCACGCATTGACCCTGGCGAGCCCTCCCCGCACACGATCAGGGAACCTGTGGGATCAGTTGCAACAGATAGCAATTCCCCAGAGGTTGGGAAGTTTGTGACCTTCTTTCCGGTTAGCCGATCCCAAACGTCCAGACTGCCGTTATCGAGTGCACTTGTTGATACAATAAAAGCACCATCTGATGTCACTGCGCAGTCGGTGGGATTCCCGATTTCAATAGTGTACAACAAATTATAGGTCAAACGTTCCCAAACTTTGAGTGTATTATCCTCGCTTATCGAAATAATAAAGTTCCCATCTGGGCTTACCGCGCAGGAAACTACCCCAGCCGTGTGATCCTCAAGGGATCTGAGAAGCTTCCCAGCAATAGGGTCCCAGACTTTCAGGGTCTTGTCTCGACTAGCTGAAATAATCACGGAACCATCTGGGCTCACCACACATTTATAGATCCCATCGGTATGACCAGCAAGATCTTTGATTTTACGCCCAGTAGCAGTATCCCAAAGAGAAAGAACACAGTCTTCGGGGCCTCCTGCTGAAACAATATAAGAAATGTCTGGACTTACAGCGCAATCCCAGACACTATGACCCTTATAAGGTCGGATCGTACGAATTTCAAATTCCAGATTGGATTTCCAGATTTTGATGGTTCCATCGCCACTGGCAGAGATAATGAGTGTGCCATCTGAGCTTATATCCAAGCCATTAATAGCATGAGAGTGGCCTTGGCTTATGCCCAGCGCTTCACGACCGCCCTCACGTTGGACAATTTCTGGAGTTACCTCAACGCCTAGAATTCTCAATTGATTTCCTGTCTGTGGATCCCAGAGCCGCAGCACGCAATCCTCAACACCTCCAGCGGTGACAACAAATGAGCCTCGGGGACTTACCTTGCAATTCTTAACCTTATCAAAGTGACCTTGATCTTTGATCTTGGTGCGCAACTTATCTTTATCAGCTGTAGGCATTCGCCACATTCTTATCGAATTATCATCGCCACCAGAAATAATAAAGCAACTGTCTGGGCTTGCGGATACGCAGAATGGGTTTCCAGCATGACCACGCAATGTCGCCAAATCTCTACCCGAATCTATATTCCACACGATAAGAAAACCGGCTTTAGAGGCAGTGACGATGCTTGTCCCATCTGGGCTGACTGCACTATCCCAAACATGTGGCATACCACTAGCACATATGTTGCCGGGTAAAGTGTCCAAATGATTTCTAGTAGCCACATCCCAAACCACCAACCCCCCACCAATGATTGAGATAATCCACCGCCCATCAGGGGTAAAAAAACAGCTGGTTGCTTTGCCGTATGGCCCTTTTAGGATTCGCATACACTCACCGCTGATTGCATCCCATAACCGCAGAGTCATATCTCCGCTGGCGGAGATTAACAGACAACCATCCGGGGAAAACCCACAGCTGAATACCATGTCGTAGTGTCCCTTAAGTGTCATGATACACGCTCCGCTTGCTACATCCCACACACGTAGGGTGTTGTCATCAGGATTACCATTATCTCCACTAGCTGAGACGATCAGACTACTATTTGGTGAAAAGTCACATGCATTAATATTGCGTGTGTGACCTCGTAGCACCCTAACACACACGCCGCTTGCCGAATCCCACAAACGTAGTGTCTTGTCATCACTACCTGAAATGATTAAACGCCCATTTGGCGAGAATCTACACGCATTGATATAACCCGTGTGACCTTTCAACACTTGGAGACATTTCCCATTGGCCGCATTCCATACTCTCAGGGTATGATCCTTACTGGCAGATAGAATCAATCTCCCGTCTGGAGAAAATGCACATGCATTCACGTCGTTTTTGTGACCCTTGAGGGTTCTTATAAGAGATTCTGATTCTCCGGTTCTGTTTATCTGATGAAACCAAGGCTTAGCGTCCAGAATTGTTCTTTTCTTAAACTCAGGCGCTAGAACCTTTGAAACCGGGTCGTCTTCGTCATCACCATCCACCCACTGAAGACGGTTGTACATCTGCTGCCAAAGAATCTCAGGCCATTCCTTTAGGTTATGGAGCTCCTGGCCTAAGGTTTTTCTGAAAGACTCCAAGACTGTTTTCTGTTCAGAACGGTTCATTCCAAATCTCATTTATTTATGACTGATTTTTATAATGGCATGATTTTTAGCTTGATCTCAATCTTCTCAGAATAAGACATACTTTCAAGGAGTTCTTTTATTTCTTCCGGAGGTTCATAGCTTGCTATGAGCATGATACTTGCCTCCGCGTCCCCGTAATCCTTTTTATAAGCATCGCTTCTCATAAAAGAGATGTAGTTTTGAATCTTCGCTTTCAGTTCATCTTCCATCCGGTGGCTGCTGCCCCATTCTCGGGGTTCGCACATGGCCAACACTATTTTCCCGCCCGGGTCTTCGGCTACGATGTCTATCCTGTGTGGTTCAGAAATGGTCATTGTATTTCCTTTTATTATATGATTTTAAAAATATTTTATCTTCCTTCCGCAATTTTCACACCATCTCTCACCTGCGGGGTTTTTATGCCCACATTTGCAGGTTATGGTGGCTTGTTCTGCCTGGATTTCTTCTTTTTTGGCTGAAGAAGATTGAGAAGGTTGGTGATTTGTTTTTTGGTCCAGGGCTTCAGAGAGGAGTTCTTCTCTGGTTTTTGAAGTGTCTTTTGATTCTATCTTCTTTTCTGGTTTTTCAGCTTTCACTTTTGTTTTAGTCTGAGAGACATCATTTGTCTCTAATAGCGATTGTTTTGCTGAAGGACCGATATCAAACCCGTATAAACGCAGGATGTAGAGGTTACCACCTACGTCACCGCCACAAAGCCTGGATTCTTTTAAGCTGTAACTTACGGCTCTTACTCCCCCTAAAGCGGGAAAAAAAATGAGCGCTTCTCCTGACTCTGCATCCCAGAGTTTTAAGGTCTTATCCCTACTGGCCGATACTATCTTTTTTCCATCCGCAGAAAAGGCGCAGGAATAGACCCAGTCTGTGTGGCCTTTGATGGTTGTATTCTCATCTTTTGTAACTGCATCCCAGAGTTTTAAGGTCCTATCACCACTGCCCGAGGCTATCTTTTTCCCATCCGCAGAAAAGGCGCAGGATGTGACCCCGCCTGTGTGGCCTTTGAGGGTCGTGATCTCATCTCCTGACTCTGCATCCCAGAGTTTTAAGGTCTTATCCGCGCTGGCGGAGACTATCTTTTTTCCATCCGGGGAAAAGGCGCAGGATTCGACCCAGACTATGTGGCCTTTGAGGGTCGTGATCTCATCTCCTGACTCTGCATCCCAGAGTTTTAAGGTCTTATCCCTACTGGCCGAGACTATCTTTTTCCCATCCGGGGAAAAGGCGCAGGATTCGACCGAGTTTGTGTGGCCTTTGAGGGTCTTGACCTCATCTCCTGACTCTGCATCCCAGAGTTTTAAGGTCTTATCCCTACTGGCCGATACTATCTTTTTTCCATCCGCAGAAAAGGCGCAGGATTTGACCGAGTCTGTGTGGCCTTTGAGGGTCCTTATTATAGATTCTGATTCTTGGGTTCTGTTTATCTGATGAAACCAGGGTCTTGTGTCCGGAGAAGTTCTTTTCTTAAACTCAGGCGCTATCACCTTTGAAACCGGCCCATCGCTTTGCTCGCCATCCACCCACTGCAGGCGGTTGTACATCTGCTGCCAGAGAATCTCAGGCCACTCCTTCAGGTTATGAAGCTCCTGACCCAGGGTTTTTCCGAAAGCCTCCAGGACTGTTTTCTGTTCAGAACGGTTCATTCCAAATCTCATTTATTTATGACTGATTTTTATAATGGCATGATTTTTAGCTTGATCTCAATCTTCTCAGAATAAGACATACTTTCAAGGAGTTCTTTTATTTCTTCCGGAGGTTCATAGCTTGCTATGAGCATGATACTTGCCTCCGCGTCCCCGTAATCCTTTTTATAAGCATCGCTTCTCATAAAAGAGATGTAGTTTTGAATCTTCGCTTTCAGTTCATCTTCCATCCGGTGGCTGCTGCCCCATTGTCGGGGTTCGCACATGGCCAACACTATTTTCCCGCCCGGGTCTTCGGCTACTATGTCTATCCTGTGCGGTTCAGAAACGGTCATTGTATCCTCCCGGTTCATTTAAAAATCTGCTATTTTTATCTACCACTGCCTTGAGCCTTCATCCAGGCGCTACTACGTGCCTTATCGTCACGGGTCTCTTCTAAAGTTATCTTAGGCATAATAATTGTCACAATAATTCGCCCAAGGAATAAGCCGCCGAGGTACCCGATCAAAGCCGAAAGCCACCACATCTCCCATAATTCATAGGTCCCTAAAAGCAGCGCAACACCAACAGCCGGATGGAAAGCAAAGAAGATAAAACGTTTGATTTTGCTGGATTCTGTAATAAGATCGGGGATGGCTCTTGCCACAATAAACTGGGTCCAGAGAAAAACGAAAATGCCCAGCGCCCAGGACAAGGTCTGGGTGTAGGTGAATATTCCAGCTCCTATTGCAGACACAATACTAAGCACAGTAAAAACAGCCCTGATATTGCGGACACGGTTCCTTGGATCTTTCTTTGGCATAAATGCAGCAAATGGGTTAAGTGAACTGATATAGCGCCCCCAAGTATTTGCTTTGGTACTATGCAGTAGAACTGCCGGCGAGCCAAAAGTTTTAGCCAAAATATCATTGTATCTATCAGCCACCTCTGCGACAGTTCCAACCGATCTTTCTAACTCCGGGTAATCCAGGTTTTCCAACTGTCTCTTTATCTGAAGGTCAATCGTACCTGATCCCTCGTTTATGGCAAAGGCAGCGTCTTTAGTATCAGATAGATTCAATGTGAGGAGCTTCCTGAAAAGAGGGAGTAAATTCTCCTCAGGCAAATTAATTACCGGGGCGGAAACCAATAGCAAGTCTTTTTTTGGAACAGCAACTACTGCGACAGGTGCATTGCCTTTCTTAAGTAAGCATTTATTGTTTTTATCAAGCTGGCTATTGACCATCTTTTTTAAAAACTTGTTAATCTTGTCAATGCTCTTTTTTTCTGACATATATCACCTTTTTTATTGGTTTGTGTTATTTACTTGAGATCACGGCCGCATTTTCTGCACCACTTATTTGAAGCAGGATTCACTGTCCCGCATCCTTTGCATATCTTTGTTTTTTTATCCGGTTCGGGTTTCGTCTTTGGCAATTCAGACGGCTCTTTATCCCGGGGACTTGGTTTTTTAATCACTTCCTTTTCCGGTATTTCTTTTTTTGGAACCGGGTCTTCTTTCTTATTTGCCTCCTTTTTTGTTACTCTTTCCTCTTCTTTCTTAACTTTCTGCTTTCTGACCCGTTTTTTTTTAAATGTAATCGCACCATCCGACATTCTGAGTTTAATTACATCATGTTCGGAAATCTTGCCGCGGATTATTTCATTGGCCAGTGGCTCTACCACCAGATCTTCGATGGTCCGCCTTAAGGGGCGGGCACCCATGGCCGGGTCGTAGCGGGCATTAACCAGGAAATCGATAACTTTATCTTCAGCTTCAACTTTGACTTTAACTCTCGATAACATTACTGAGGCAATATTTCTAAGATTATCTTTGCTTAGAGGATTAAAGATGACTACTTCATCAATCCGGTTCATAAACTCCGGGCTAAGCCTTCTTTTCAGGTCCTTTTCTATGTCCCCGCGAATATCCTTTATGGAAACTCCCTTCTCTTGCTCTTCTGTTGTTCTTAAATCTACTCCAAGAGGACGATATTCACTAATTCTGTTTGAGCCGATATTGGAAGTCATAATAACCACGGTGTTTCTGAAATTTACAGGTCTTCCCAAACCATCAGTTAAGCGGCCTTCTTCCATGATTTGAAGCAAGATGCGCAGGACTTCCGGATGGGCCTTTTCAATTTCATCAAAAAGGACAACTGAATACGGCTGTTTTTTAACTGCCTCTGTCAATTGTCCTCCCAGCTCTGAATTAACATAGCCGTGCGGTGAACCAAGCAGGCGGGAAATTGTATGTTTGTCATAGAATTCAGACATATCGACCTGGATTATGCGGTCTTCATCATCAAAAAGAATCTCTGCCAAGGTTTTAGCTAACTCCGTCTTGCCCACTCCTGTTGGGCCCAGAAAAAGAAATGAACCGATGGGCCTTTTGGGATTTCCGAGACCGGAACGGGATTTCCTGATAGATTGGCAAATAGCAAATACTGCTTCATCCTGACCGACTATTCTTTTTTTCATCAATTTCTCAAGGGAAATCAGCTTTTCACTTTCTTTTTCGGTGAGTTTACCGGAAGGAATTCCTGTCCAATCAGAAACTATCCGGGCTACATCTTCAAACGAGATTAAAATTGATTTGGTGGCTGGTGATGCTTCTTTTTTGCCCGAAAAGAGCTCTCTTCTTTCTTCCCTGGTAAGCTGACCGAAATCGCTTACTCCGTAATAATGCCTAAGCTTCTTTTGAGAACAAGCCTGGTCAATTAAATCGATTGCCTTATCCGGTAAGCGTCTGTCGCCTATGTACCTTGTTGAAAGTTCAACCCCTGCTTTTAAAGCTTCGTCCAAGATTTTGACCCTATGAAACTCTTCATATTTGGGTCTGAGTCCCAAGAGAATCTCATGGGTTTCATCTGTGGTCGGTTCGCCCACAAAGACCGGCTGAAAGCGCCGGGCCAGGGCCTTGTCTTTTTCAAAATGTCGGCGATATTCCTCATTGGTAGTAGCACCAATGCACTTTATTGTGCCGCGGGAAAGAGCCGGTTTTAAAATATCGGCTGCGCCCATAGACACACCGCGAGCTCCTATCAAAGTGTGAATTTCATCAATAAAAATAATGAGATTCGGGTCCTTTTCCGCCTCTTTTATAAGACCCTGCAGTTTCTGCTCAAAATGGCCGTAATACTTGGCACCGGCAGCTACCACTGCCACCATTTCAACAGTTCGGATTCTTTTCCCTTTTAATTCAGGCGGGACTTTTTCTAAGACAATAACTTGAGCCAAGCCTTCGACCACCGCTGTTTTACCCACACCTGCATCACCGACTAAAATGCAGTTATTTTTTCGTCTGCCAGTCAGAATTTTCATCATGGCAAGAAGTTCGTCTTCGCGGCCTATTATTGGATCAAGCTTTCCTTTTTCGGCATCTGCGGTAAGGTCCCGGCCGAGATTTTTGAGTATGCCTGAGGTTTTATCAATTCCCGGTTGTTCGACCGTTTTTCTTTCTTCATAAAATTTCCTAGGCCAATCTCCCCAGCGCACCATCTCCTGAAAATTCTGAATCGCTTTGGCTATATCAGCGCCACTGCTTTTTAAAATACTAACAACCATACTGCTTTCATCATCTAAAATCCCCAGCAGAATATGAGTTGCCTCGACTTTAGATTGGCCGACTCTATTTGATTCAATTTTAGCCGTTTCTATGGCTTTCTTGGCTTCCGGTGAAAAAAAGACTTGAAATTCTTCCGGCTTTTTTGCAGATTTAAGCTTTTGGCGGATTTTTCGGGCTATCTCATCAATATCTATACCAATTTTTTGAAACTGACGACGGATATACACATCTTCAAGCTCAACCACTCCTAAAAAGAGATGTTCTGTCCCAATGTAGTCGTTATTTAACTCCTTGCAAATACGCTCAGCATAAGATATCGTGAGTTTGCCCGATTCACCAAGATTGCTTAAACTCATTTTCACTCCTCAACCGTTTAGGTTATATCGATGTATAATAATAAAAAAGATAAGAATCTCTTTTTTTTCTGTTGATGATGATTTTCACTCCATTTCATCAAATTTTCACCCTCTTAGCAACTTCATCATCCATCATACATATTAAAAACAATTCTAGTCAACATGAAATCCAAAAATGTCTTCTCTTCCGATTGCAAAAGATTTAAATTAGCTATCTTATTGATTAACAAATATTTGCCATGGGCGACCCCAAAAACAAAACTTTCCTATATTTCATAGGAATCTTATCCTAATACCATCCTGCCTCCTTATAAGCGTCAACGGAACTTTACGGTTCTGAGCTGCAAGAGGCAGAGCTCCTTCTGCTAACTCCTTTTATTTCAGCAATTATCCCCTTCCTTCGGGGATTGGCCTGTTTCTTGATGGATAGCTCCTTGCTGTGGCAGGAATCTATCGCCCCCGACATCCGGAACGCACCGTGCTCTACCGTGTGCTCTTCTATTACTTTGAGCAGTTCCTTGCCGAATACGAGAGCCGGTTTGAGAGAGAGTACGGCTTCCTCCGG
>CAZDJQ010000004.1:0-14380 GCA_964505765.1 uncultured Gammaproteobacteria bacterium
CCGGGTTCTTCCCTTCCTTCACACACTGCCGGCCCATCATGCCAATTCCCTCAAGCAAATAAGCAATATTTTCCCAAGCCGAAAATCCACTAAAAACCATAACCTTCCCTGACTCTAAATTCACCTGAAGTAATAAATTTTTAACTACCTCACTATCCTCAGCTACCACCTTTTTCTTTTTCATCATATTTATTTTATTAATTTATAATATCAAAATATTTTGCAACTCCATCATCTAAATCCGTCGTAAAATACGAAGTCAGCTCCTCTGGTTTAACCCACTTAATTTGTTCAATTTCTTTAGTATCCGGTTCCGCCTCTTCCTCGACTAACCGACAAGAATAGTAAAAAATCTTTACTGGAAATTGGGGATGATGGCGTGAAGAAATTAATTGCTCTACTTTTATTTTACATCCGGTTTCTTCCAAAACTTCTCTTTTGACTGCTTCTCTTTTAGTTTCATTTTCCACTGCACCTCCGGGAAATACCCAGCTTAACACGCTTCCGTCTTTACTCTTTTCTTTATTTTTACGCTGAACAATCAAAACCCCTCCTTCTTTTTTAATAATTCCCACAACCACTTTTTTCATTTTTTTAATTACTCAAAAAGTCAATAACTTCATCCAAATACTGAGCAACCATTGTCGGCTTTTCCAAATCATGATCGCCGCCATCAACTTTAATTGTCCTTAATTCTCTTAAAACCCGATCGTTACTTTCAAACGGCACTGCCTCATCTTCATTTCCATATACAATTAAAATTCTATCCGATTCAATATCTTCCAATAAAAATTGATAATCTCTGTCCACATTTTCCTGATGATATTGATTATCTAAATAATGTTCTCCCATTTCCTTTATCTCTTGACTAGTAAATTCTTGAAAAGCTTCTTCATCTAAATAATCCTGATAATTATCCCAATTTATTTCCTTGTCCTCAACAGTGGAAGAAACAAACCAATATCGCATTAATGCCTGCTGATTAAACGCAGGTGACAAGAAAACCAGTTTTTTAACTCTATCAGGATTTTCAATCGCATATTTCAAACCAACACAAGCTCCCAAACTATGACTAACTAAATGCACTTTATCGATTTTTTCTTCTTTTTGTAATTCTTTTACCAAAGAATCAACATCTCCAACTAATTTCTCAACAGTTAAATCTGAAAATTTTTCATCTGATAAGCCACAACCGGAGTGATCCAAACGCAGAACCGGAATTTTACCTCTAAGCTGCCGCTCAATATTGGCAAACTTTTGCTCTTCGGCTAATCGTTCAAAACCATGTAAACAAACAACCGCTGTATTCCCTTCAGCCGGCGACAAAACCGCCCTTAAAGTTTCATTTTGTTGATTCTTAAATTCAATCAACCGCAAACTTTGCTCTTTTCCCATCTTATAAGTATTTTACCATTCCGTGTTACTCTCCCCTAATCTCTTCTTCATCTCCTCTTTATACTCCGGAAAATAACTCGAAATCACCGTCACATCAAACTCCCTCATTATCATTTCTTTGCTCTCTCTCTCCAACAAAAACCGAAAACTTTCCTCAATAACCTTCCCCGGCTCGACGTCTGTCTCCAAACTCTTGTAAAAATCTCTCCCCATACTCACCCGATGCTCCGTCCGACCGCCTCCCTCCTCAACCACCACCTCAAACCGCCAACCCGGTTCACTTGATATTTGTCTAACTTTAATTTTTGGCTTCATTTTTATTTTCCCGATTATCAATTTTTCCTAGCCATTTTTGCTGATAGTCATAGTATTTACTGGGATTTCTCTCAACTAACCGTGTAAATATGCGTTTAATTTGCTGTACATGATCATCAATTCCCATTAATTGTTCAACTGCTATATTTAAATCATTGGCAATTATCACTTCATTCGAATAATTGGTTAAAAATTCTAACCACTTCAGGAATTCCTTTTCCCCTTTCTCTTCAAATATCTTTATCAAAATTCTACCGTTCCAATGGAATGGCCACCAAGAAATATTCTGGGTTAAATCATTATTAACTAAATCCTCAAGCGCTGGTCTCTCAATTTCCAAACACTTACGCCAAATGTCAAAACATTCATCGAATTTATTATCAATATTATCTTTAATAAAATAGTAAATTTGACTAAAGACCTCATGATCATAGATTCTTTGCTGTCCGGCCTTTTCTTCGTCAACAAAATACAAGATATATCGATAAGCTATATCAAACGATTCTTCGTAGTTTGCTCCTTTTTCCTGTGGTAACTGCCAAAACCTCCAAACTAGATTTCTTTGAATGCTAGAAGAACCTTTTAGTATTAAATTAATTAACTGTTCTTTAAACCACTCAGGGTGAAAGTTCTTAACGCTATCCCATTGATCTTGAAAAACATGTTCCATTTCTTTGACCTTCGTACTCTGTTCCCTGTATTCTGCGTAGTAAATCAATAACACACAAAATTCAGTTATAACTTTATCATAGTAACTTTCATTATCATTAGCTACTTCTCTAGAAAGATCTAAATTAAGAAATATATTTACCACCTGTTTAGTCTTCCCTTGTGTCATTATTCTCAAATGGCCATAAACATGAACCAAACCTTTTAAAATAGCCCACATTTTGTCGTCACCTTCTTCTACATAATTCGACTCTTTTTCTAACATCTTAAACGCTAAATCATTTATTTGTCCAGCGGTTTCAATGGTAACAAAACGCTCTTTATGATTATTGGGCATAACAGTATGACGAATTTTTGCTAATTCCATAAGGGGAATACAAGCCTGCAAACGAACATAAGGATTTCCATCAAAAGCTAACCTTTCAACCAATGGCACTATCTTAGAAATGAAGTCCCTTCCGTCCAGAAGAACAAATTTTTGTAAAACCCAAGCACATCGTCCTCGAACCGTATTTATAGTGATAGCATCTTCTCCCTCAGCAACCTTTTTTCCGTAGTTGAAATTTTCTTCTTTATCATTTCCTTTATCATAATTTTTATAATCTTGGACGGGATTACTATCTAAAATAAAAATTTGGGCTAGTTCTAAAGCATATTTAAATTTTTTAGCCTCTGCTAATTTTCGAGCGAACTCCACTAAATTTTCACGCGCCGAACTATCTAGGATCAGCTCTAAAGGACCGATCTCTTTTAAACTTGAAATAGCGTCTTCATTCTTAAATGATATTTTTAAAATTTCCTCTAATTTTGGTCTTAAAAAGTCTTTATAAACTTTAACCAGTGAATCATCGTTTGAAATCTTTTGTATACTATTAGTTATCAAAATTTGCTGATTATGATTTAATTCCTTTAAATCATCTGAATCGTTCCAAATAAAATTAAGAATATCTAAACCCTTTTTAGTATCTTTGTTCAAAATCTGTGCTAACAAATTTGATGCGTCCCACATTTGCATTTCATCTACAGTATCCAAAACATCTGAACTACTAAGATATGTTTTAAATAGATCAACTCCTTCGTTAAAATTCTCTTCACTCTCAAATAATTTAGAAATTAAATCAATCGTTCCATAGCTACCAAGCATATGTCGAAGGTTGTACTCCTCATGTCCTATCCATTCGGTAATAGCTTGTAATGCAGGGTCATAAGTTTTACTAGCCAGATCAGAAGCTATTTGCTCAACAAAAATATTTGCGGGTAATTTATCATATTTTTTTAGCTTTAATTGAAAATTAACTAGCTCCCATTTTTGATCTTGGGATAAATTCTCATTATCACGTACAGCCTGAAATATAATCTCTGTCTTATGGGGAATCCCCTTACGCATTTCAATAAAGAACTTTAATATTTCTTTGGCTTCGGCATTATGCTCACTGTCACTATCGGCATATTCCTTGAGTAGGATATCAATAACCGACCGATTGAGGAAATCAGGGTTGTTTTTTGAAACATCGTTTTCTCCAAACACACATTCTTCCTTAATAAAATTCCAAGCTTTATCAGGAAACGATTCATGATATTTGTTAAATGCGGGTTTTAAAGTTAAGTCTACAAAGTGTCTATCTTGAATTGAATATCCTTCGCCCAATTTTCCAATACTGAATCCCATAAGTTCCCACCCCTTATATTTTGAATTAAATTTCTTGTAAAATTCTGTGTACTGTCGTACAAGTTCTTTACTTAATTTTTTTATTCGATTTTCAATTTGATCTGTATCTTCTATATCCTCCAAAATATAATCACGAATAATCTTAAAAACCTGTGCAGGCGTATGATGCCAATATTTACCTTCATCTTGAACTAAGTTAAACGTGCTTTGTATAAATTCTACAATTTCTAGTTTTAAATTTTCATCCGTCGTTTGTTTATACAAATCTAAAAAAAGTTTACCTAATTCCTCAGTTTCCCATCTCTCATCTTTACGAAGTTCAAGATAAAATAACAATCCAGAATCTGCTGAAAGTAACAAATCAACTATTTTGAAAATATCTTTGTCATAATCCCTAGTCCTCTTTAGAATTTCTGAGCAAATATCAATGATATCAACTTTTAAAAAACGCCAAGAATGAGGGTGTGTCATTTTCAACAAATTTTCTTCCACATATTTAAAGAAATATTCTCGGTTGACTGGATTATCCATGTTGTCTTTAAATATATCCAATACTGTCCCGGCAAAATGTCCTAATGTGGATGCTTCCCAAAAATTATTCCATTCTCCAAGATTTACATTTTCTTTTTTTCTAAATCGGTTTAATGCAAACAAATGCAAGTCTATATTGTCAGTAAGACTTTTTAACGGAGCTTTTGCAAATCCTCGAGACTGAGGATTCTTTAATTCTCCTAATAATTCTTTTACTTCTTTAGCCTTATCCCTCTCTTTTCCGTAATAACCTGATTCTGAAGCTATTTCACTTGCTCTCTCTTTTAATTTACGCAAAAAATCGTCCTTATTTTTAATCCTTCCCTTCTCCGACCCTCTATAAATATCTTTAATTAATCTATCGCTGACAATTTCCTCTAATTGCTTATTAGGGACCCAAAGCCCTAACTTTTTGCCCATAAGTAACAAAACGGTGTTTTCTAACCTTTCTCTATTTTCGCCAAATTCCCAAAAACGAAGTTGCGGAAGCAACTCAATATGTTTATCTTTAAATCCGTGGTTTTCCTTAAGGTCTTTAGTAACTTTATCTTGATAATATTTAAAATTGTTAATGGTATTTTTTGTTTGTGAACCAACTTTTTTACAAACAATAAGAATTTCATCACCGTCATTAAATTGCTTATGTTTAATAATATTATTCAAAATTGTTTTTATGTGGGCAAACTGTATTAAGTAAGATTTACATTCACAAATAATTTTATGGCCATCCTCAAAACCAAGATGAAAATCCTCTAACTCCTTTCTTTCTAACCCCATGTAACGGAAAGACTTATCATCCAAGTATTGTAAAAAAAGAGACATTGCCGCAATAGATTGAGTATTAACCCCTTTAAATAAAGACCTTCCTCCTAAACTGTTATTCATAATTCGTATTCATCTACACAATAAATAACAGGCGACGCCCAATAATCATCGCTTTCAACAATTTTTCTTCGCGCAAGCAAATAAGATTCGATTATCTTATCCTTATCTGTAATTAATGAAAAATGGCATTCTCTTCCCTTACTTAAAAAAAACTCATAAAAATCCTTCCAGAAAGAAGGCAACATTTTGCTCGATATACCTTTTCGAAAACCTATACCATAATCAATGCGACCTTCTAATAAACATTTCATTAATAAACTCTTTGATGAACCCAAGGGCCTTGCAGAATCACAACAAGAAAAGGCTATTAATTTAAAGGGGGAGTTTTCAATAATTTTATTAACAATTTCATCGGATATCCAATCTTTAACAGATATTGGGTTTATAGAAGAGTTTTCATACCCCACTGGTAGGGTTTCATGTGTCGATTCTAATGCCAAACCTCTCCGCACATCTCCATGACCAATAAAATGAAATACGTTAAAATTCTTTAAATTAGATTCCAAGAACACCTTTCTATTGCCATGAGTAATCAGGTAATAACCCGAAATTTTAGTATTATCCTCAGATAAATCAAAAAGATTATCCGTAATAACACCTGATTCATTGCGAATCAACCCGTTAAGTTCATCTATTAAGTCCTTTGATATATTTCCGCTTTTCCAAGAACTCAAATAAGGGTCTTTGTGCGCAAATGATGCTAAAAATACAATACTGTATTTGCTCATTTTGTTTAATCTATCATTTTTTAATAGGTTTCTAATAATAAGCCTCTCGCCATCTTTAAAATAAAATTGCTTCTCTATTTTTAAATTTTCCCAAGGTAATTCCAGGAAATATTCTGAATTAGATGTAACCAGCAATATCTGCGCTTCTTCTGCTTTTATTATACTTTCTAAATTTACCCCCTTCTTTTTTAAAAGCTCAGAAAGACTCTCCAGCCCTTTCTTTTTAACCCTAGATAACTCGACTCCTTTAATAATTTTCTTTTGCCCTAAAAGACTAATCAACACATATCCTTCTGAGAAATCTTTTTCAATATCTTTCCACTGATCCTGAGGAAGATTCATTATTTTTAAAACTCGCTCTATTTCCTTACCTTCTGGTCTAGGTTCATGTAAAAAACTTACATTTAACTCCTTATATGTAAACATTTCCAAATTAGTTATGATAATTTTCAATAATTTCGATTTCTTTAGAAGTGAGATTATAGAGTTTGTAAACTAATTGGTCGATTTCTCCTTTTATTGCGTCTAAATCTGCCTTTAATTTATTTGATTTATCTGAATATTGATACCGTTCTTTAAAATCTCTTTGAAAATCATATATCTCTCTAACCTTACTAGTCACTGATCTTATTTCTTTTTCCTCGGGAATTAAAATAGGTAAATTTTTCAAAAAACTAGATCTATACCTTAAATAACCACCCCCCATATGCATACCACCATATAAAGTGTTATATATAAAGGTAAATAGTTTAGAATTAAGTAAGCCAAGTATAAAATGTAAATTAATATTTTCTTTTGTAGTTAAAAAATATACACCTCCTTGTGGGATCCTTTTATTTAAATCTAGTGTTGCCGAAAGTTTCAGGGCATCCTCCGCAATTACTATTTTTTGTTTCTTTATATTATTGTATCTTTTAGTGTTTGGCGAACAAACTTTTAAGTAATTTTTATTTTTAATATAATTCCCTTTTTCAACCAAAGAATATTTGTCAAACTGGTATTGTTTTACAATTTCATGTGAACCACTTAAGTAATTTTCTTTTTCAAATTTTTTTGGTATTCTTAATCCTTCCGAGATTTCAACATAATTTCCTAATTTGTTCCCCAATTTAAGCAACTTTATAGTTAAATCCAATCCTTCCTGGTTAACGTTAATGGGAAAAATATTATCTGGCAACTTTTCTAAGCTCTCTTTACTAATTTCATAAGAAATTTCATCTTTTAAACTCAAATCTTCATTTTCTTTCAAATAGGTAGTTTTGACTTTTTGAAAACTTTTGCCTTTTTTAAAAATTAAAATTACAGGATAGTTAGAAGCATCTTCAAATATATTATGTCTACTTACACTAATAATATTTAATTCGCATGAATTATTAATAAGTAGTTTTCTCAATTTCTTAGCCGAAGTAGCAACACAAAACTTATTGGGAACAATAAACCCAAGAACTCCTTTGGAATTTAGAATATTAATACTTTTTTCGATAAATAAGTAATATAAATCATATTTACCCCAAGATGTTAAAAATTTTTCTTTCCAATACTTTTTATCAACTTTATTTAACTCATCAACCCGAACATATGGAGGATTCCCAATTATTACATCGAACCCGGAATTTTCATTTTTAAAAACCTCAGTAAATTCTTCTCTCCATCTAAAAGGCTTATTTGAAATTTTTTCATCAGAAATTAAAGAGTTACCAACTTTCATATGGTCTGTAAGTAAGGGGAGTTTGTAATCTGCAACCAATGCTTTTAGCATTAAGTTTAATCTAGCTATTTCAATTGCTTGTTCATCCAAATCAACGCCATATAAATTTTCCCTAAGTATTCTATATTTGCGCAAAGAAGATTTTTCCAATTCCGTTGCTTGATGCCCTCTTACATTCCTTAAACTTTCATCTAAAACTTCAAAAGCTTTAATTAGAAAAGACCCACTTCCACAAGCCGGATCCAATATTTTTATTTGTTCCTTCTTTTGTAATGATTTAGCTTCTTCTAATTTCTTACCTAAGGTTTTTCTAACAATATAATCAACTATAAAGGAAGGAGTATAATATATACCTTGTTTTTTCCTTTTACTCTTTTTCCCATCTTCCTGTTGTATGGTTCCCAGATATTGTTCATAGACATTTCCTAAAACATCTGCATCTATTGCATCAAACCGATATTTTATCCATTCTTCCTCTCCTGAATAAAGTTGAGGAATAATTTCTCGAAAAGGAGCCCCTTCAGTTTCAAGATCTTCACACAAATGTTTCTGGAACAGATTACTGTTATATTTCTCATCAAACTCACGGAATAAAGGAACTAAGCACTTTATAAAGTTAAACGGCTTTCTATCATTGTCTATCCATTTTTGATATGTTTGCCATAATAATTTTTCTTCAATACCTCTATCTTCAATTACACGAATAAAAATTAATCTATCCAAAATTCTCTGAACCGATTCTCGCAACTCATCATCGGCTATATTTTCATTCCATCGGCTTAAATTTTTAGTTAGAATATTTCTCCAAGATACTAAATCTTCAGCAAGCTTATCATTTACATTAACTCTCTTAGCCGTTATACCAAACTCGGATAATAAATTATCTAATTCATTATTTTTGAATGAATTTCGCGAAAGCAAATGTAAACGATCAAACTTATCTATATAATCCTGATAAGAAAAAGTTAAATTGGGGCGAGGTTTATCGGTTTTCCACTCTGAGTTATAAACCTTTAATTCCTTAAAGTTAGTCAAAATAACCCAGGATACTCCTTTATTCCATCCATATTCAATTGCTTGTTTTGCCCATTTATCTTTATTTATGTTAACTGATAACGATTTAGCTTCTAATAAAAATTGCGTAATATTGTTTATTCTGAAAGAGTAATCAATTCTCCCAGAAAGAATTGTCTCCTCTTCAACAACTTCGTTTGAAGTAAAATTATTAAAAACATCCCAACCAAGTGCTTTAAATAATGGGAGAATAAAATCTTTTCTAGTATTCGCTTCATTATAATTTTTAATTTTTGATTTTGTTAAAACCTCATACTTTTTTATTATTCCCTTGATCTTTCCCTTGGAATTAGACTTTACCATTTTCTGATTCATCCTACTTTTATTTTACCATCTCATTGCAGGATATTTAAGAAAAAGTAAAGGGCTGGAGGCGAAGAATTTATAAGTTAGAGTGAAACTCAAATTATCTAACCACAACCGACCGACGTTATGTCTGTCGGTTATCCAAATTAAAACAAATAAATTTTGCTATAATTCTTCCATGAGAATAGGTGTTGTCGGCAGTATGCAATTTACCGAGAAACTAATTGAATATCGAGATAAATTAAACAAAATGGGCTGCGATGCGTTTGTTACCAATCTTGCCGATCCCTTTATTGGTAAGAGCAATAAAGAAAAGGAAAAAATAAAAATCTACCAAAAAAATAATAAAGACGCGATCAGAGAGTTTTGGCGTCAAATGCAAGGTGCCGATGGTATTTTAGTAATTAACATTGACAAGGATGGAATTAAAAATTACATTGGCGGCAATACTTTCCTTGAAATAGGATTTGCTCACATATTAAATCAAAAAATATTTTTACTTAACCCCATCCCAGATATACCTTATTATGAAACTGAAATTAAAGCAATGAAGCCAGTTGTGCTAAATCAAGATCTGGAAAAAATAAAGTCATTTATATAAGGCAAAATCCTGAGGGCTGGAAATTGATATAAATTCAAGTAGCGGATAGTGTCAGTTGGTTATTAAATTTATTATCCGTTCGAAGTGAATACCCAATTACCGTCAAATTCTGCGTTTTCAACCAAAGGTGCATTCCAATGTCTAAAAGCTTTTTTTGTATAAACCAAAGAGTCTACTCCCGGCTGGTAATGACCGCTTTCATTTGAAATTTTGGTAATCTGTCCGTCATATACTTTAAACATTCCTGCGCCAACAACTTCCTTTTCATTGCACAGCTCCGGATGGTGCATCTTGCACTCCGGCCTGGGATATCTTGAAAACCTTACTTCGCCGTTCGGCCTGACTACATAAGGATACACACCATTTTCCATTATTGGCGGCCAATTTCTTCCTTTGCAAACGACTTGCACTTCGTCACCGGTTAGAGGATAATCTCCGCTTGACCGGTATTTTCTGCCTACACTCATAAAGTATTCAAAGAAATCATGGTTTTGTTCACATTCTTTTCTCATAATATTAATTATTTTATCATTTCTTGTCTTAATACTTAAAAAAGGGTTATTCTCCTGTTGCGTGGATTTGGGAAAAAGACGAAAGGCAGGAATTTGTGATAAAACTAAGCTTTTCTATACCTCGAGATTAATTCAACTCTTTTTTTAAAGAAAGAAGTTTTATCTAAAAAGGCAATTTTGACTTGGTCGCCGACAGTCAAACATATCTTGTTTCCTTTTTTCAGCTGTTGGTCGATTTTGATGCCGTCAATAAAAACAAACACCGGTTCTTCGTTCGGGATTGGTTCAATGACCATTTTCTGCGATTTCAAAATATCACTTAGATATCTGTTTGTGGCTATCCCAACTACTGTCCATAAACCGCTTTCAAGCGGAATGACCGGCCCGCCTAGATTAAAATTATAAGCAGTACTGCCTAACTCTGTGCTAATACATATTCCTGTCCCTTTTACCTCAAAACTCCGAAAATAAAAATCCTCAGTATCAAGTTTGAACCCGTGATATCCCATGATTGAAGAACCTAAAACGACATCATTTACCGCCATTCCCAAAGTTTCTTTATTACCGCTTTTATCTTCAAGAACAACTTTAATTGATTCTGTTTTTAGAATATTCAGGTCTAATTTGTCATTTACTAAATCGTCAAGAATTTGTTGATTATCTTCAAACTTGTTCATTAAAAAATTCAAAGTGCCGGCACCCCGGCCCAAAAAAGGAACCTGAAGGTGGTTATATTTCTGGATTGCGTGCAAAATCGCCCCGTCGCCCCCGGAAACTAAAATTAAATCCGGGTCCGTTTCTTTAATAAACTGAGGATAGTTTTGTTTTATTAACTTATTAAATCCTTCGCTCCGTCGATCTTCGTTTTCAATATATTTAATTTTCATACTTTTAATTATACAAATAAAATACCATGGTTTGAACTGTGGTACTACGATTTAAATCGTAGTACTAAACAATTGGGGCAAATTCAAAATCAAGGGTTTCTTCTAAAACCACTCTTTCGGCCTCAGAAAACTCACCGGGGTATTCCTCATAAATATCAACCAAAGGAACTCCATTCATTTCGGCGGCTATTTCAAGTATTCTGGTCAGCGATACGATAATGTCCAAGGCAAATGGTTTTGGTTCACGGCGCAGGCCGTAAATCGTCGGGTTAATCTGTAGTCGCGGTCCTGGATTTAAACGTGTATTAAGCCAAGTCCAAGATACACCAACTGAGGACACGACCTGGCGCCACTTTTCTTGATCCTTAATATTACTTCCTAAAATCAACGCTAAATCCAGTTCGCCCAATCGATCTGGTTGATACGGGTTCTCCGGCCTCCCTGGAAAATCAGCAATCGCTATTCCCTTGCTTACTTTCAAATATTCATTGATTGACTGCCGTACTTCTTCTTCATTTGCTGTTGACCTTATAATTCTTTCATTCCAGCCAATCCGTCCGGCTATTGCTTCACCTGATGGAGAATAGATATCCAGTTCGGTGTAAGAAGACGGAAAGTGAAAGAGCTTTAAATTTCGATAACAAGAGTAAGCATAGGTTGTTTTTCCCCGGTTAGGATTACCAACAACTCCAAGCCGAAAAACATTATTTTCAAAATGTTCTTTAAGCTGAACACAGCGGAGAGCAAACCGCCGACAGGCAAGATCACCAACTCGAGCAGGAGATGAAAGTATTTCCCTGCTCTCCTCGGCTAATTCTGCAACTTCTGAATCAATTATTTTTCCTCTTTCAGTCCGGCTAGACATAATTACTAGAGCAGGAATTAAACAAATTTTATCATGGAAATTAGAGGGTATCAAGGTGAAATTTTAATGAAAAAAAGAAAAAATTCTCACGGAAAAAATATGTTAAAGAGTTGCCAATCATCTGGTATATGTGGTATATTAAAAATAGAGAATGGAAAATAAAGTTCTGGTGCCAATCATTGTTGTTTTATTCCTTAGTCTTTTCGGTGTCGTTGGTTACTTGATCTGGCAAAATAACCAGCTTCAGAAAACAGTTTTACAGGGACAACCACCGACAATTACGGAAGTAGAACCGACTTCGGAACCGGCAGAACAACCCGCTGATACTGATACGCCGTCTATTCCCCCGTCTCCAACCGTTAACCCGTTTCCCGACTGGTTGACTTATACCAGCCAGGAATACAACTTCCAATTTTCTCACCCGCCGGAATTTGAGGCGCTGGATGACGAAAATAATTTATACGGCTGGCCAAACGGAGTGGTTTTACTCCACCAAGGCGGACAGGCTTATGATATTCCAGTTGAAGTCTGGGATACTCAAGCTGAATACCAACAAAAATATGCGACTCGAATGTCAGAAATAACGGTTAAACAAGCCGGAGGGAAATATATTACCTTCCTCAACAATACCGGGGTTGATTCATTTGACGAAATAACTTCCACTTTCACAGAAATACAGCCCTAAGTTTCTAATTTTTAGGTTTTCACCCAGAAGCAGAGCCAGGTGGTTTTTTGTTCCGGCCTGATTTTAGTATCTAGAACGGTATAGCCATTTACTTCTAGGATTTTTTGAAATTCTTTTTCCGAATAGTAGGAAAACCAGCGGCCGGTTTTTGGATCTTCTTCTTCACCAATCCCCTGCTTTAAAGATATAAAGCCAACCCCGCCCGGTTTTATTTGCGCTTTAATTTTTTTAAGGGCATAATTAACTTCTTTTTTAGGGATATGAAGCAAGGTGGCGGCAGTAAAAAATCCGTCAAATTTTTGGTCCGAAAAATCTAAATCTTCAATCGCCATTTTTATAAACTCGGCTTTCGGGTTTCTTTTTCGGGCAATTTTAAGTAGACCTAAAGAGGGATCAATTCCAGTATAGTCATAACCCAGATCAATTAATACTTCCGCGTCTCTGCCCGGACCGCAGCCAATTTCCAAAACCTTACCTTCCGGCAGTAAATGATTAAACTGCTGTATTTCTTGATACCAATAAGAGTCTTTTTCATAACCGTGGTGTGTCCGGGCCCACTCTTCTGCGTTTTGTTGATAATATTTTATTGTCTGTTTTTTCTTATCGCTGTCTGTTTTTGAATTGCGCATTTTAGTCAATATATTTAAATTTTATTTATTCTAGCATTAAAAACAGTTTCACGGTTTAAACCGTGAAACTAGAATATTATAAGCAGATGATTTTAAGAGGACTTTTTTTAGTTCTCTATTATTTCTAATACATAAGTTGCTTGATAAAAAGGAAAAAACAGGAAAACAGCTCTGTTATATTTTACCTTTACTAGCTTCAAATCTAATTGCTTAAATATTTTTTTCCATTGAGAATCTTTTAAATTATTATGGGGATGATTAAAAAATTCAAAATTAACAATAGAATCACCAACTTTTGTTAGAAATAATTCTACTTGATTTCTATAAATATCTTCTTTAATAATAATCCTTTTTTTTGAAACTCTTTTTGCCTCCTTTATAAGATTAACGGGCTCAGCCGCATGATGAAGCACGAATAAAATTAATGAGGTGTCAAAAGATTTATTATCAAATGGAAATTTTTTGCCATTGTAAATTATTGGTTTTTCTTCTTCATAATGGGACTTATCTGCAATATCTAATGTCGTTACAGAAAAATTACGCGCTTTTATAATTCTTGCTACTGTACCGCCGCCAGAACCAACATCTAAAATTTCCTCCCCTGCTAAATATGTTTCTATTTCATTTACAATTTTTTCCGCCCTTTTATATAAAATCTTAAGTTGAGGTTGACGAATTAAATTCATTAAGATTATTTTAGCTGCTTCATCAACTGATAATGGATTGTCTCCTGTGTAGGTAGCGCCAAGAGCTGTAATAAAGCGGTTAACAACCCCTGGATTTTGCTCCGGCGGTGCCGCCGATAAGTCTTCCATATTAAGTAATTATAACACTGGACAAATTCTTGGGGGAACAAATTTAATTGAGGGTAGAAATAAATTAAGAGGTAGGTTATTGGTGCGGCGATTACTTTTTATTTTC
>CAZDJQ010000004.1:14480-20911 GCA_964505765.1 uncultured Gammaproteobacteria bacterium
AGTCATGATAAAATGAATTTAGTGAAACCACTAATTTGGTTAATAATTATTGGCCCGGTGGTAATTTTAGCTGTTATTGTTCTTAACCGGAAAAAAAATAATTCTATGATTAAAAAGCCAAATAATACTAATATCACTGAGGAGAAGACCGAAACAATTAGGCTTCCTGCCCCTGATAAAACCAGCCCAACTTCATTAGAAGAAGCGATTGCCAACCGCCGTTCGCGCCGTGACTTTAAAGATCAGCCGCTTTCCCAAAAACAAATTTCCCAACTGCTTTGGTCGGCTCAAGGGATTACTGATAAAAATCAAGGGTTTCGAACCGCCCCTTCAGCCGGGGCTCTTTATCCTTTGGAAATTTATATTGTTGTTAAAGACAAAGGAGCTGGCGAGCTCAATTCCGGGGTTTATCATTATCTTCCGGAAAGCCACGCACTGGAAATGACGGCAAGCACGGATTTAAGTCGTAATTTAGCTAAAGCATGCCTCAACCAAAGCTTTATTGGTGACGCCCCTGTGTCTTTAGTGATCACTGCCGAATATTCCCGGGTGACTAACAAATACGGTGACCGCGGACAGCAGTATGTTCAGATGGAAGCCGGCCACGCCGCTCAAAATGTTTATCTGCAAAGCGAGTCATTAGGGTTAGGAACGGTTACTGTTGGTGCTTTTAATAACAATGAAATTGTCAACCTTCTTCAAATACCCCCGGAATATGAACCTCTTTACGTCATCCCTATCGGCTATCCGACCTCAGATTAATTCAAACTGACTATGTTATAATATAAGACATGACAGAAAAACCATTACGCCGGCTCAAAGTGATTCTTGCCGGAGACAGACTTCAGGGGACCCGGGATGCTGAACAAATCGGGGTTCAGCCCAGACTAGAAGGTATTCCAACCGGCAGCTCAACTCCGGAGAATAAACGAATCATGTTAAGACCAATTCCAAAAGAAACTAGAATAAATTTAAAAAACTCTGAAACAACCGAGTAAAGTTTATTGTTTTTATCCCACGGACTTGTCCCCTGTCAATAGTCGGAACCCGCTGTTGTGCCGGCCCCACGCTTTCAACCGGCCGGGGATTTCTTTGATTTAAATTTGTTACTTCCGGAACCGTCTCATCTTCCTCCTCTTCCTCCGTCGGTAAAGTCTCCGGAATATATTCCCTATCTTGTCGATGTTCTTCTGCTTGCTCTTGTTCAGTATCTTTTCTGACCGGTTCACTTTCACCCTGCTCAAACCGCTGATGGGCCGGGGTGGCAGTCGCTGTCGGTGATATTTCACTATCCGCCCCGATTTCCACATTTATCTTTGCCTTTCCTTGATTCTCATATTCGTCAACTGCTTCTGCCAGCAAAGTATAATCACCATCCGAATAGTTACTGGTGTCCCAAACATACTGATATCCGTTCTCCGGCCATTCCTGAACCTGACGGCCGTTTATATAAAGAACAACTTTTTCAATTGCACTTTCGTCCTGAACATCAAGCCGAATTTCAACTTCGCCGCTGACAATTGAATTATTTTCCGGACTGACAAAAGTGACCACCGGGGCAAGAACATCTTCCCCTAAAACTGCCGGCTTGGATTGAACTAAACCATAACCATAATAAGAATCCTTGCCGCTCGGCCCTAAATCCAAAGCCGTATTCCGTAAACCCTCCCGGACATTTTCTTGATCATTAGAAATCATTAAAGCCGCTGTTGCCGTTACGTGAGGGCAGGCCATTGAAGTTCCGGACCAGGTGGCATAAGCCCCGCCGGGAACAGTGGAATTAATCGAAACTCCGGGAGCGGCCAGCTCCGCCCCTAAACTTGAAAAACTAGCAAAATTATCACTGCTGTCAGTTGCGCTGACTGCAATAACATTATTATAAGCGGCCGGATACAAAAGCGAGCCGCCGTCGGTATTCCCGGCAGCCGCTACCGTAATTATTCCATTTTCCACCGCTTCCTGAATCTTTTGTTCTAAAATTTCACTGTTGTAAGAACTGCCTAGTGAAAAATTCAACAACTGGACATTGTTTGCTATCGCCCAGTCAATTGCCTTAACCAGGTCGGAAATATACCCGGAACCATCGCTGTCCAAAACTTTCAGCCCGTATATCCCTGTTTCCGGAGAAACCCCGACTGTTCCCGCTTCATCCAAAGAAGAAGCGGCAATCCCGGAAACATGGGTGCCGTGGCCGTGATCATCCATCGGGTCATTATCATCATTAACAAAATCATAGCCGCCCAGATAACGATTCTGAAGTTCGGAATGGGTATAATCTATTCCGGTATCAACAACTCCAACGATGACGCCGGCCGCCTGCGTTGTCTCCCACACATCAGGAGCACCGATTCTCTCCACCCCCCAATCCATCATTTCTCCAGCAATAAAAGTCGGATAATCAACTTCTAAAGTTTCAATCAGGTCGGTCTGATCTAAATCTTGCTTTATTGCTTCGTCTTTGTCTTTGGGAATCTGGGCGATAATTAAACCGTCTTCTGCTGAAACCACTTGCCCGCCTTCAGCCGTGATTTTATTTACAATTTGGTCTGTTTGATCATCACTTTTAGGCCTGATTATTTTCCTTGAAAAATCAGCCTTTTCGGCGATAGCTTTGTGTGAAACTTTGATTTCAGGGGAAGCCTGTGAACTGGCAACAAAAGCATTTTCAACCGGCTGTTTATCAACATCCATTGTCAATTCCGGTTGACCGTCTCTCTTGAAAAAGAAGAATAAAGTAAACAAAACTAATATTACAACCGTCAAAAATAAAATCGGTTTCTCAAATTTCTTTAATTTCATAGTCTGTTTCTGAACCGGCCCCAAGATTAAGGTCAACTGCGGTTTTTATTTGAGGCAATTCCCAAACCGGCAGGTCAAGTTTGTTTTTGGCTTTAAAGGCTTTAATAATTTTTACTCCTTCGGCATCAATCGCCACCCGGTCGGTGCCGGCTAAAATTATATTCGCCTCTTTCACTTTCCCCTTTTTTGGACCTTTGGTAACAAATACCTTTCTGGCGTCCATAATAATTAAATCCGGCTGAAAAATCAAATTTAGTTCGGCAATCTTTTCTTCCAGTTTTCTCAAGTGCAGCCGCATCCGCTCTCTGGTCCTCATAAATCCAACTGCCAATTTCAACGCCGCTGTAAACCGAGCATAACGGTGTGTCTTCAGACAAGGCAATAAAATAATTTTATCGGCATTATCTAGAATTTTCGGCACAGTTACTTTTTTTAAATACCGGCCTTGTTTAGGCTTTTTCTTCACCCATTCCCGTTCTTCAAAAACATACACTTTAGCTTTCAGCTTTTTACACAAATCTATCACCCCAGTCTCTTCTAAAACATCCCTGGTATTTAAAGAATAAGTTGAAGACTCTCCCACAATAACCGATTTGGCCCCGGCTTGATAAACCCCTTTAATTACTGCTTCTAAAAAATCCAGGGCGGTTGATGCCGGCGGCGGATCAGCGGTATTATAATTAGGCTTAATCAAAACCACGTCTCCCTGATCAATAAACTTGTTATAACCCCCCAAACTATCGACAACTTTATCTACGGATTTTTTTATGGACTGATCAGTTTTAGTTTTAACTATCAAGTTTTTAGCCATATTTGTTTATACTAAATAGTTTAACATATACTCTTAAAAAAGATAGAAAATTGGGCAAGCTTGATTTTTTTTGGTATTATGAAAACAGAAGCTAAAATCAGCAAAGGAGGTGACACAAATGGCCAAACCATATAAAAACGCTCAACAAATTTGTATTATTCTTTCAATCATTGCCGGTTTGGGACTGTTAATCGGCTTAGCACAATCCAGTGCTTTAATTGCAATTCTTGCCCTTTTACCGTCAACTATTTATGAAGTTTATCGAACTGAAGGCAAATCAACCATCCTCGCTTCTTGGGGGATGTTAGGGACTCTGGTCGGAGAATTATTTTTAATTATTTTCAACATCAACGTTAATATTGCTGACTTTTTACAACAATCAGAAGGATACGTCGGCGGTTATTTTATCCCGTTCGGAAGTTTAAAAGTTCTAGCTCCAACTTTACTGGCAATTTTTTCAATAATTTTAATTAGCAGAACCCGGGGCAAATTTACCAAATGGCTGGCAGTAATCAACCTAGTCGGCGCCTTTGGAATTGTCTACATTATAGATCCCAATATCTTTTCGGAATTAATCCGAATCGCTATTCAAGAAGGAATGCGGCAGATCCGATAAATTAAGAAAATATTTCTTAAAAACCGAATAAGCTGAATAATGGTCCCAAAATGCCTCTAACTTGTCTTTCCGCCTCAATCGCTTCTCCTAGAACATCATCTTGTTCCTGGAGAGCGGTTTGGGCATTTTGGATTTTAACTTGAATCTCTTCTGTCGGCGCTTGATTGGCCAACTCTTCCAGCCTGGCCAGCCGGTCTCTATTCTGTCGAAGCTGGTTTTCTAACCCGCTGACGGCCTGCTGATCCGAGCCCAAAAATAATCGCATTATCTGACCGCGGGATTCAATCGCCTGGACGTGTTCACGAACTTGTTCCTGCGCCTGGTTCTGTTCCATTGCAACCTCCCGAACTTGTTGGCCAAACCCCTCGCCTTCAAATTCCGGGTCATTCAACAATTCTTGAACCCGCTGGGCTACCTGGCTGGCCTGTTCATTAATCGCCTCCATCCCCAAGTATCCTCTTCCTTGACCTTGGCCGCGCCCGGGGGAATCCGTTTCTTCATCCCCCTCAACCGGCGGCTCTCCTTCAGTTACTTCAAAGTCCAATTTGCTATCATTTCCCCGCATCTGGCCTTCCTCTTTAACCGACTCTATCTGAATATTGGCTTCATCAGCCGGAGCATCAGTCTCAGCCTGATCATTCCCTCTTGGCGGCAGCTCCCTATCTTCAGGCGGGCCTTGAGCAAAAACTGCCGGGGAAACTAATAAACCGAAAAAGGTTAGACTGAGAATTAATTTATTTATCATAGTAGTTATATATTATTCTAAAATAAGTTTTATGTCAAATAGAAATCAATTCCGCTTCGCGGTAACTAAAATAATCATTCTCTGTAATAATCAAGTGGTCAATCAAATCTATTTTTATTAATCTCCCCGCCTGCTGAATATTATGAGTAACTTGATCATCATTGGCCGACGGTTTCAAATCCCCAGAAGGATGATTATGGGCCAAGATTATCCCGGCGGCCGAGTCCTTTATGGCCGGTTTAAACACTTCCCGGGGATGAACCAAGCTGGCATTTAAAGTCCCAATGGAAATTGTATGCTGATTAATTAAACACCGCCGGGTGTCAATGGTGAGCATAATAAAGTGCTCTTTTTTAGCCGGACCGTATTTGGATTTTAAAAAACCAAATACTTCTTCGGCCCGGTTGACTTTCCAATTGTTTCCGGCCGAGGACCTAACCGCTTTATCCGCCAAACTAAAAGCCGCTTTTAGTTTGCAGGCGGTGGCAAAACCAATACCGTTAATTTTTTGAAGTTCAGTCAAAGAAGCTTGTTTTAAATTAGCCAGACCCTTAAATTCGGCCAGCAAATTCTGGGCCAACTGGAGCACATTTCTTCCAGCCCGGCCTTTTTCAATAATCAGTGCCAGCAGCTCCTGATGGGATAAGTTTTCCGGCCCGACTTGTTCCAGCCTCTCCCGAGGCCGGTCTTCACTGGGCAAATCGCGGAGCTTATATTGACTAGGCATTAATTTTATCGTAGCACACCGGCTACTTTCTTGTTAAGATTAAATACTTATTCAAATTTTCAGTTTCCCCATCTGCTAAAAACTCATCTGCTAATTTCAGGCCGGAATTGTCAATCAATTTAATTTTCTCTTGTTGATCAACAAAATGACAGTAGCGGTAAGCCCTTCCCCCTCGCCGCCAATCTAAAATATAATCATTTTCATCCAGCTCTTTTGGAGTTAAGCCCACCTTTTTAGGATTAACTCCTTTTCTCATAAACCTCGGCTTTTGACCAAACTGCCATAAAGTTATTACGCCAATTCCTTGTTTTTTCAAGTTCTGCTCAATAAACTCAAACAACTTCTGTCTTAAATTAAACCCGGGGATATGATGCATCAGCCCAAAACCGACAATCAAATCAAATTGCTGATTAATTTCCGGTCCGCCCTTTAACAAGCCTTCAACCAAATCAATTTTTTTTAACTGAAACTTAATTTTTGTTTGACCCAGTTTGTCTTTGGCAATATCCAACAGCGGTTGACTGCTGTCGACTCCGTAATAATCAAATTGGTCAGCGTCTAAATGGCCGGCCAGAAATAAGCCGAACCGGCCGTTGCCGCAGCCCAAATCCAACACTTTAAAATCCTTGTTTTGAGCGCTTATTTTTTCTAAATAGGGCAGTAAATTATGCCAACCTGACCAAAAATACTGCCGGGTTTGAGAAAAGTATTCCGCCGTTTGACTATAAAATTC
>CAZDJQ010000004.1:21011-35838 GCA_964505765.1 uncultured Gammaproteobacteria bacterium
ACTGTTTTTACCAAACCTTATCCCTGCCCGGGCAACTGCATTTTCTGCCCCTTGGAATACCAAGTGCCAAAAAGCTATTTATCTTCAGAACCCGGAGTTCAACGCGCCCAAAGAAATCACTATCACCCTTATTTACAAACCTACAATCGGGTTCAAACGCTGTCTAACATGGGCCATCCCGTTGATAAGGTGGAATTAATAATTCTGGGCGGAACCTGGTCGGCTTATCCCCAGGATTACCAGCGCTGGTTTATTAAACAATGTTTCCAGGCATTAAATGATTTTAATCCCAAAAGCACTAAGAAAATTAATCCGGATAAAGATCTGGATTTATCAGAAAAAACCACTTGGGGCGAACTTAAAACCGCCCACCAGGAAAATGAAACCGCCGACAGCCGATCCGTCGGCTTAGTGGTTGAAACCAGGCCGGATTTGATTGATCAAAACGAAGTAATCAACCTGCGTAAACTGGGCTGCACCAAAGTTCAGCTCGGCATCCAATTCTTAGATGATAAAATTCTAAAACTAAATCAGCGCGGTCATAATCTGGCCGACAACAAAAGAGCCATAAAACTTCTTCGTCAAGCCGGGTTTAAAATCCAGGCTCACTGGATGCCGAATTTATACGGTTCAACTCCCAAAAAAGATAAGCAGAACTACTTAAAGTTGTTTGAATCAAAGGATTTTAAACCGGACGAGTTGAAAATATATCCTTGTTCCTTATTAAAAAACACCAAACTGATGAAATATTATCACCAGGGAAAATGGCGGCCGTATACCAAGGCGGAATTAACAGAAGTTCTTGGTTTTTGTTTAACTCATACTCCTCAATACTGCCGTTTATCCAGAATCGTCCGGGATATTCCGTCAACAGAAATTATTGCCGGAAATTTAAAAACAAATTTTAGAGAATATATTGAAAAAGAGCTGAAGAAAAAAGGAGAAACAATAAAAGACATCCGGGCCAGGGAAATTAAAAGAAAAGATTTTAATTCCGAAGAGATAAACCTGGAAAAGATTGAATATAAAACCAATAGTTCACATGAAATTTTCCTGCAATATGTTATTCCTTCTAAAAAAGACTATTTACCCAGCCGTTTGCTCGGCTTTCTACGTTTAAGTCTGCCTACCAAAGAAAACCAACAGCCGGAATTAAAAAACGCCGCAGTCATTCGGGAAGTCCACGTCTACGGTCCGGCTTTACCGATCGGCAGACAAAGTAAAAAACAACCCCAGCACCTTGGCTTGGGAACTAAGCTGATTGCGCAGGCAAAAAAAATCGCCGCCGGCCGAGGATTCAAAAAACTAGCCGTTATTTCCGCGGTTGGAACCCGTAAATACTATCAAAAACTCGGGTTTAAAAAAGGGGATTTATATCAGCATTCTGCGTCTGAAGCTTGAGAAGAAGAGTCTAGGGTTTGATTGCATTCCTCTGGTTGTTGTTCGAATCCAGAACAAATTGCGGTTTTAAAATCCTCCGGTGATCGATTCCCACCGTATTTAACCCCATTGATCAATAATGTTGGGGAAGCAGTCACTTCTAATTCCGTATTTAATTCTCTTTCTGCTTGAGCATAAGCCAGGGCGTTTTGATCAAAACAGCTCTCCACCGAAGAAATATTTACCCCGGTCTCAGCGGCGGCATCCTGCCAGCAAGACTCAACATCATCAACCATGCAGTCTTGGTTTACTTGAGAAACAAAATCCCAGTATTTGTCATTTTGGTTTTCATAAACGCATAATTCACGAATATCTTGGTTCAACTCATCAATCCCGTGCATTGAGCAGTATTTGCTTTCTTCATCTATACAAAATTCGGGACCGCCGCCTTGATAGTTTTCATAGAGAACGTAATGCGGTCTGATTTCAACCTTATCGCCTAAAAGCTCAACCACCGGTTTGATTATATCTTCAGCATCATTGCCGAAAGGGCAGAAAGATTGAGTAAACAGCAATACTTCGGGGTTTTCCTGCTGAGGGATTTCTTGGTCTTGTTGACTGTCGGCAGTTTCTTCACCGGCTACTTCAGGCTCCATATCGGCAACGTTAGGGAAAAACTTGGTAAAATCTTTTGACATATAAGAAATTATTTCTTGGCCTTGAAGATCAATTGTCAGCCGGTATAGATTATCTTCTAATACTGCCTCTTTTACTTCAAATTCCGTCCCCGGCGCCACTAAATTTCCACTAATAAATTCGGTGGCAACTTCTTTGGCTTTGCCGGTGCCGCCGCCGGTTAATGTCGGCATCTGAGAAAATCCTTTTGTCGCCACTGAAGCAGCCAGACCGGCAACCAAAATTAACGGTAAGATAATCTTTTCGTTCATAATTCTAGTTAGAAGTCTAACACAGCATAATCAAAAGTCAAATTAAAGTTTATTTAAATTTAATAAATTATAATCAGGGTCGGCGGCGGCAAAAAGTTTTTTAATTCGGTCGTCAAAAGAAAAACAAATTATCTGCCAACCGGATTGTCCCAATTCAATAACTTTCTTTAC
Organism: uncultured Gammaproteobacteria bacterium; assembly: GCA_964505765.1. Classification (GTDB taxonomy): domain Bacteria; phylum Patescibacteriota; class Microgenomatia; order UBA12405; family JAHJSD01; genus CAZDJQ01. The sequence goes on from CAZDJQ010000004.1 coordinate 23,510, forward strand.
CAATTCCGGTTTCCGGTGCCGGTCGGAATGAATAAATGCGTCGTCTAAAATTAAGAACATTTTATTATTTTTAAACCATTCCGAAGCCAAACCAATCCGTAAAGCCAAAAAAACCTGTTCTTTGGCACCACTGCTCAACTCAGAAACCGGAAAAGAATCATAATCATCTTTAACCATTAAGGTTTGACCATCTAAATATATCTCATCATAACGTGTAGTGATTTGAGGTAAAAGTTGTTTAATTAAACTTGAATTTAACACCCGGTCAATTTTTTCATCTTCAGCTTGGTAAAGTTTTTTAATTAGTTCAAAAACATTTTTCTTGGCGATTATTTCCGCCGTAATTTCTTTGTAATCGGATAAAACTTGGTCTCTTTTTTCAGCCAACGGCTCAATTAAATCCTTAATCTCAAGCGGACCGCCGGCATCAACCTCATTTAAAATTTGATGTTTTAAGCTGTCCAGCTCGGACTCTTTCTGATTAATCTCTTGTTTTACTTGGTCTAATTTTTGACTTAATTGTTCTTCTCGGGATCGGTCATAATCAATTTCTTGAGGCTGGTCTAAAAAATCTTTTAGTTTAACTCCTAAAACCGCTGATTGCTGATTCTTTTTATTCAGCGCTGTTTCTAAATCACGTTTTTTCTGCTTTTCTTGATCCAAAACTGTTTGAATTTCATCAAAAGAAATATCTTGATTTAAAAGGTTGGTGACTTTGCTGACTAAAACCGCTTTATCAGAATTTAATTTTCTTTTGTTTTCCCTAATCTTTTCTGATAAAACCTCTTTGGTATGAAATTTTTTACTTAATTTTTCCTGTTCTGCTTTCAAGTCAGCTAAATTATTTAACTTGCGGTTAAAAAAAGTTTCAAACCCTTGCTTCAGTTTATTAAGCTCCTCTCGTCTGCCGAATTCTTTTAAGTAGTGATTTTGCACCAGAATTAAATACACCACACTAATTGCTAAAACAATTAATGAAACTATTCCGGCCAGTTGAAGACCGACCATGAAAAAAGTTCCGGTCAGCAAAAAGCCGGCAATTAATCCTCCTAGTAATAAAATTCTCGGCTGGGCAGGGAGGGATTGCAGATTAAACTCCTGATAGATTTCAATTGCTTTAGTTAACCAAGGGTAGTGTTTGGTTTCTTGTTTTAAGTCTTTTAATTCTTTTTCCAGTCCGGCGATATTCGCCTCGTCTCTTTTCAGACCATTATATTCGGTAGTCAACTGGTCAATTATCGGCTCATTTATTTTATTTATTTTTTGTTCCAGTTCTTGCTTTTTTTTATCTAATTTAAATGCCTGATACCGCTTAGCTTGATTAAGTTTTTCAAGTTCTTGGTCTAATTTTTGTTTTTTCTCTTTTAGTTGGAACAGTTCTCCTCCAAAATATTTTTCTTCTACCTGGTTAAAAAGAGTATCAATCTTATTTAGTTTCTTTTGAAGTTGTTCATGCTGTTTAATTTTTCCCCGGCTGTCTCCCGAAATCGTATAGCCGTTGACTTGGCAGGTCTTGACGCTTTCCTGCTCAATATTATCTTCTATTTGATCTAGGATTTCTTTGTGGGACAAAAACCGGCGCAGCATCAACTTGTCGCTTTCCTTATCCCGGCCTAATTCAATATCAGTCGGCCGGACTACCAGCAGTTTGGAAAAATCCGGCGGCAGCCCAAGGTATTCTTTCTGTTCAGTTAACTTGTCTTCCAAAGTTATTTTTTTTGTCGGCGAAAACTCAAAATCTTTTTTCCCCAGCCCGCTGACTATAACCTTGCCGGTTCCAAGTTCATTTCGGAGATTGGACCATTTTTTTGACTTAAATAGCGACCGGATTAAAAATTCTACTAAATAGCTTTTACCGGCTTCATTATCTCCATAAACCAAATTAAGGCAGCCGAGCTCGTGTTTAAGCGGCGGCAAGGGGCCGAGATCTTTAACACTGATATTTTTTATTTGAATACTCATCTGATGTATATTGTTTTCATCGCTTGAACAATAATTTCATTTTTAGTCGGTTGTCCATCCTGTTCTTCTAAATCCAAGTTATTTATCTTCTGGGTAATCTGCTGAGAAATTTTTAATAACTCGTAATTATCTGTTGCTGAATTAACCTGGGAAACATCAATTTTATTGTCTTTCCAGCCTTGAAAGTCCGAAAACTCCTGTTTAAAAAAACTTTTCAGCCTACGTTTATTCGAGCTGAACCCAGAGATATTTAAGCGGATCACTGCTTTGTTTTTCTCTTTCTTTGTTAATCCCCATTTTTGTTGAATTTCTTTTGCTTTGTCTTGCCAATATTCTTTTTCGTTTTCCATAGGATAAACAAAAATTTCTTCATCAAAATAAATCACTTCCGGATCAAGTTCTTGGCGGTCAACTTCAAGGCTGTCTAAATTCAAAGTCAAAAAAGACCGCCGGCCGGTTTCAGTAATGTCTAAACCTATCGGCGAGCCGGGATAATAAACCCGGTACTCATTATTATCAATCATTTTATGAATATGGCCTAAAATAGTTAGACTCGGTTGATATTGTTTAACTACATTTCTACTTAGCGGCATATATACCCCCGGCTCAACCGGATTTCGGGACCGAATAGTTTCCGCCCAGTTGCCGTGGCCGATCAGTACCCAAGGCTGACTCAGCTGATCTGAAAATTCAGCTAAAACGTTAGCCATGGTTTTATCGGCTTTAAAGGGAACAAAAAAGAATTTCAACCCGTTGAGATTAATAATTTCCGGCTGTTCATAAACCTTGATATTTTTTGAGGTGAAATCAGACTGCTTTAACTCGGCATCATGGTTTCCCGGAACAAGGTGGATCTGCAAATCTCTTTGCTTTGAACAAGCCCGGTCGAATTTAGAATAGTTATAGCTTTCTTTATCAAAAAGATCGCCGGCAATAATCAGATTTTCTATTTTTTGTTTTTTTGATTGTTTAAAAATATCTCTTAACACTGACCATCTTTCCGGTGTCTGGGCCCCAGACTGGAGATGGACGTCAGCGGTAATCGCAAGTTTCATAATTACGTTTTATTTTAACACAGACAGGCGGGCAAGATTTATTCTCGGCCTTTGTGAAGATCCCAAGCCGTTATCATTCCCTTCATATTACTGCTTGGTCGGCCGTCATCATTAAGGAAAATTGCTTTCAGCCGCCGCGGCCGGCTGATATATTCCTGGAACATCTGATAAATCTTGTAAAAATCAACATTAAGCGGCATAAAAATGTAGTCTGTTCCGGCTTTAATCAGCAAATCTTTAACTTGGCCGACATTAGCTTGTCCGTTATATTCGCCCCGGGCAACCAAGGACAGCAGTGTCCGTTCAGAAAAAACGCCAATAAACTCTTTGCCGTCAACCACCGGAACATGGCTGTAATCATTCTTATCCATTGTCTCAACAATATTCCCGATTAACTCGGCCAGGCCGACTTTATAAATTTGATCGCCGGGGGTAGCAATATCCAATCCCTTTTTGGAAAAAGTATTTACCACCCGCTGCAATTTAACCACTGCCGGTTTTTGAATTTTGGCAAAAGAAGAAGCATGAACGGCAACATTGCGCAAATTAAAAAACCCTAATAAATCAGATTCCGTCACCTCGATTTCTTGACACCGGGCCTGCTCGTGGTCCCAAAATTCGCGAGTATTCCGATACATGCTGTCGCTTTTAAATCGAACCCGCAGATACCTTTCCCAATGCTCGAACAATTCCATAAACTCCCCAATTTTTTGATTAGCTTTTATTTTTTTGTCTTTATCCATTAAAATTAATATAGCATATGATTTTAGTAGATAGTAGTTAGTAGTTAGTAGTTAGTAGATAGTAGTTAGGAATGAGTAATTAACGGAAATTATAAATTATTAGTTATGAATTGCAGAAAACAAGTATATTTTAGGTATGCCTCTGAGCAACCTGCTATAAATAAACTAACTAAAGAATTATTTGGTTGCGAAGAGACAAGCGAGTTATAATTATGAATAGAAAATTACTAATAGACTATGAAGGAGCGGTACCAAAAATATACTGTTTTCGAAAATGAATATTGTAACCTTGGCGGTCGGCCAACTGCAAACCAACTGCTATCTTGTTTCTGATCCGGAAACAGGCAAGTGTATTATCATCGACCCCGGTGATGATGCCAATCTAATTTCAGAAAACATCCTCCGCCAAAATCTGGACCCGACAGCAATTGCCGCCACTCACGGCCACTTTGATCACATCTTAGCCGCTAATCAACTGCAGATGGCCTTTAATATTCCTTTTTACATCCACCAAGGGGATAAAAAAATTCTTAATTATATGACTAAATCCGCCCGGCATTGGCTTGGCCGAGAAATCATTGAACAGCCGCCTGAAAAAGTCAATTATGTTGAAAATGGCGATATTTTAAAAATGGGAAATTGCAAATTAAAAATTATCTCCACCCCCGGTCACAGTCCGGGCGGCATTTGCCTTTTTAACAATCAGCCGCAATCTGGGCAACCGAAAATCGCTTTTGTCGGCGATACAATTTTTAAAAACGGCGTCGGCCGGACCGACTTTAAATACGCTTCGTCAAAAAAGTTACAGCAGTCAATTAAAAAGATTAAAGACAAACTTTCCGGCTATACTGCTCACCCCGGCCACGGCGATAAATTCACCATCACCAACTAACCATCTTATAGTTTCTCCATTATGATGTCCGATCGTGCAGAATAATCGACATTCAAACCCAACTTTTTATTCTTTTTAATCCTGTAATATTTCGTGCTTTAAACTCCAAAAATCCTATAAAAATAAGCTGCCTGAAAGAAATAAACTAAAGGTCGGTTTGTTTTAATTTATTCAACAGTTTCTTCTGCTCCCGAGTCAAATTCTTTGGAACCTTAATTTCAATGGTGACGTATTCGTCACCGCGGTAACTTCCTTTAGGAGCTTTAATCCCCTTTCCTCTTAGTCTGAACTTTGTTCCGGATTCCGTCCCCGGCCGAATCTTCAACTTTACCTCTTCGTCGTAAACAGTCGGAACCGCGGTTGTCCCTCCAAAAATAGCGGTTGTAAACGGAATTTCTTGATCAACATAAACATCATATTCCTGCCGTTTAAATTCAGGGTGACTGCCGACCTGAACAATTAAATAGAAGTCATCAAAATTAATTCTTTGACCGTGCATCACTCCGGCCGGGATTTTTATCTTTTTATTTTCCCCCTGGATTTCAACTTCTTTTTCTACACCGTTGACTGCTTCCATAAAGTCCAGCTCAATCCGGTAAGTCGGCCTTCTGGCCCGGCGTTGTGTAAACGAAGAAGCCCCGCCAAAAAACTCCTCGAAAATTTTGAACGGATCAGAAAAACCTCCAAATTGTTCCGCTCCTGCTTGACCAAAAGGAGATTGGCCGCCGCCAAAGTTAAATGTATAAGTAAAGGGATTTTGGCCGGCTCTTCTACCCCGGCTGCCCATCCCCTGCTGAAAAGCAGCGTGGCCAAACTGGTCATAAGCTTGTTTTTTCTCTGGATCGGATAATACTTCGTAAGCTTCGCTTATCTGCTTAAACTTTTTTTCTGCATCCGGAGCATCGCTTTTATCCGGATGCCACTTTAACGCTTTTTTACGATAGGCTTTTTTAATTTCTTGTTTTGAAGCTTTTTTATCAACCCCGAGTATTTCATAATAATCCTTTGCCATAAATTATTTTTTTAATCAACAATTTCTCCTTCTTCTGCGTCATCATCTTTTTTATCTTCGGCTTTTTTGCCTGCCTGCTGATGGACTTTTGCCCCAATTTCCTGGAGCTGTTCACTTAACTGTTCACTGACTTGATCGTAATCGGCTTTTGTTGCCTCTTCTTCTCCTAACACCTTTTGCGCTTTTTCAATCTCTTGTTCAAGTTTTTCTTTATCAGCTTTATCAAGTTTATCCCCGGCGTCATCAACTAATTTTTCCGCCGCAAAAATAGTGTTGTCCAATTTATTTCTGGCCTCAGCTCTGGCTTTTCTCTCTTCATCCTCTTTTGCATGGACCTCTGCCTCTTCCCGCATTTTTTCAACTTCCTCCTCTTTTAAGCGGGTGGCATTTTCAATCGTAATATTCTGCTTCTTTCCAGTTGCTTTATCCTCGGCTGAAACTTTTAAAATCCCGTTGGCATCTATGTCAAAAGTAACTGCAATTTGCGGAACACCGCGCGGTGCCGGCGGAATGCCGTCCAAAATAAACCGTCCCAAAGACTTATTATCACTGGCCATCGGCCGTTCTCCCTGCAAAACGTGGATTTCCACTTGGGTTTGATTATCTCCGGCGGTTGAAAAAACTTTTGATTTTTCCGTCGGAATTGTCGTGTTTCTCTCAATTAAAGGCGTCATCACCCCACCCATTGTTTCAATTCCCAAAGTCAAAGGGGTGACATCCAAAAGCAGGACATCTTTAACTTCACCACTGATTACCGCCCCCTGAATTGCCGCCCCAATTCCAACCACTTCATCGGGATTTACCGACTTATTTAAATCCTGGCCGAAAAACTCTTTAACCGTCTGCTGAATTTTAGGCATCCGGCTTTGGCCCCCGACCATAATAATTTCATCTATATCGCTTTTACTGATTTTGGCATCTTTTAAACAGGCCTTTACCGGCGCCATTGTTTTCTCAATTAAATCCCCGGTTAGCTGTTCTAATTTCGCCCGGCTTAGTTTGATCTCCAAGTGAACCGGCTCGCCTTTGTCCTGAGCGATAAAAGGTAATTTTATTTCGGTTTCTTGAGTGGTAGACAACTCCACCTTAGCTTTTTCTGCTGCTTCTTTAAGCCGCTGCATCACCTGAGCATCCTCCCTCAGTTTGAGCCCCTGATGTTCTTTTTCAAATTCTTCCACCACATAATCAATTATCCGCTGGTCAAAATCTTCTCCGCCTAAAAATGTATCGCCGTTGGTCGCTTTTACTTCAAAAACACCGTCGCCGATTTCTAAAATTGAAATATCAAAAGTGCCGCCGCCCAAATCATAGACGGCAATTATTTCACCCTGCTTTTTTTCCAACCCGTAAGCCAAAGAAGCGGCTGTCGGTTCATTAACAATTCTTTCTACTTTTAACCCGGCAATTTTACCCGCCTGTTTAGTCGCCTGACGCTGAGCATCATCAAAATAAGCCGGCACCGTAATCACTGCTCTTTTCACTTCCTCGCCCAAATATTCTTCAGCGTCTGACTTGGCTTTTTGCAGGATCTTAGCGGAAATTTCTTGCGGAGTATAAGTTTTATCCCCAACTTTAACCGCCGCCATTTCATTTTCACCCTCAACTATTTGGTAAGAAACCATCTCCTGAGCTTTTTTTACTTCCTTGTCGCTGAACCTTCTTCCCATTAATCTTTTAATTGCATAAACCGTTTCCTTTGGTTTTAAAACCATTTGACGCTTAGCTGTTTCTCCCACTAATCCTTCAACCGGATTAACCACTGAAGGAATTAAATTCCCTCCTTCCGCTGTTGGGATAACTTTTGCTTTGCCGCCTTCCATAGTGGCAACACATGAGTTAGTTGTTCCTAAATCGATTCCAATTATTTTAGTCATCTTTTTGCTCCTTTCCTTGGCCGACTTCTACTTTTGCCGGCCGGATAACTTCTCCATCTAATAAATAACCATTTTTTAATACTTCGACCACTTCATTTTCCGGCCCCTGGACTACTTCTGCACAATCCATCAAGTCTGGATCAAATTCTCGATCTTCCGCTTTAATTCTTTGCACTCCTTCACTTTTCAATACTGCCCAAAACTGTTTGACCGCCATATCCAGTCCCTTATCTTTAATATAATCCTGAGCTCTTAGCAAATCATCATACACGTCAAGCATTTTGTCAACAATCCGTGCTTTTGCCCGATTGCGCCAGTTACTTCTTCTTTGCTCCATCCGCCGGACCAAATTATGATAATCAGCTAAAGCCCGTTTTAATTGGTTTTCCAGTTCCGCTACCCGCTGAGTAAGATTCTTTTCTTCTTTTTTATCACCCATAGTCAATAGTTTAAAACGTAGACAGATCAGAAATCAAGTTAGCCACATAGTCAACTAAAGGGACAACTTTGGAATAAGGCAGTCTGGCCGGCCCCATTATTCCGATCACTCCTTTATGCGAACCGGTTTGATAAGTCTGATAAACAAATCCACACGGCTCAAGAAATTCTCTTTCCAGTTCTTCACCAACCAATAAATAAAACGGCCGCTCCTGCTCCAAAGAAAATGTCTTTTCAACTAAATTCGTCCAGTAATCCCTTCTGTCAATCAAAGATAAAACTGTTTTAGTAACGTCAATATCAAAAAATTCTTTGTAATCTAATAAATGCGCAGTTCCGTAGGCAAAAAGGTCGCCGTTTCTGGTAGCCAATGATAATGTCTGAGTCCGCTGAGCTAATTCTTTAGTCGCCTCTTCAAGCATCTTATCCAAATCGTCTCGATGATCCCAAATTTTTTCTTTAACCCCGACCTCCTCTGAAACCGACAGCCGTTCAGGACTCATTAGGTTTTTAACATAAAACTTCAATCCCATTGAGGTCGGCATTCGGCCGGCTGAAGGGTGCGGTTTTTTAAAATACCCCAGCTGGGTTAATTGACTCATTTCACTCCGAATAGTTGCCGGAGACACTCCCAAATTATACTTTTTTTCCAGGGTGGCACTGCCAACCGGTTCTGCAGTATCAATAAACTCTTTCACCACCGCTTTTAAAATCTCAATTTGACGATTAGTTAATTGTGCCATTGTTAGCAAAAGAATAACACGACTGCTAATCTAAGTCAAGCCCTGGTTTTTGTTTTCCGGGCCAAAAAATAAACCACTAGGACAAACAAGAAAAGGATTCCTCCGTTTACCCAAGTTAATTGCCGAAGATATTGAAGTAATAAGACCAAAACCGCTCCTAAGGAAATAATTAAGTTATTTATTAAAGCGGACGAAATTAAAAAAAGGCTGGCTGTCAGGGTTAAGAAAACTAAAATAAACCCCACTACTATCCGCCAAACTTGATTGGGCGGCAGAAACAAGATCATTCCGGCCAAACTCAACCAAAGCAGTCCCGTAAAGATTAAATGCATTTGTTTTTTTAATTTTTGTTTCGCTCTTCGACTCCATCGTCTTGTCATTCGCTTATAAACATTATAAAATAAACTCAGACTATGCCGCAACTAGCACAAATAATTCCCAGCGAATTTCTATTATTCTCCGCTTTTCAAAAACTGCTTAAAATTACTGTTATTATTATTGCCGGCATAATTACCAACAAATTAAGTAAAATTGCACTGAATAAATGGGAAGCCAAGCAAAAAGACCAGCCGAGTCGAGCCAAAACCATCACTAATCTCGCTAAAAATACCGTTAAAATTGTTATTGACTTTATTTTAATTCTTTTGATTGCTCATGAAGTTGGAATTAACATTATCCCTCTGCTTACCGGCGCCGGAATTATCGGCTTGGCAATTGGGATGGGGGCAAAAGATGTTGCTGCCGACTTAATTGCCGGGTTTTTTATCCTGTTTGAAAACCGATTTAATGTTGGTGAAAAAATTGAAGCCGCTTCAATCAAGGGCAGGGTTACTGATATCAGCTTAAGAACCATTACCATTAAAGACGAAGACGGCAACCTCCATATTATTCCCAATTCTTCCATTTCTACTATTAAGAAGTTTAAATAAAGATGAACTTTAACCAACCGGATAAAGAATTTAGAAAAGAATTTTTCAATTTAGTTGAAACCGTTGACTTAGTTTATATCACCGGTCATATTTCAGTTGATGACGACTCTGTATCTTCTACCTTGGCAATTTACAAAATAATTACTCAAAAATATCCTAATAAAAAAGTGAAAATTGTTTATACTGACCAGCCAACCGATCAGTTCAAAATGTTTGAAAACTTTGATCAAATCAATTTTGTTCCCGATATTGTTAAAAAAATAGAAAAAGACAGTTTGTTAATCATGGTTGACGGCAGTCAATATCCCCGATTCAGTCATCAGCCTGAAAAACTAAAAAATAAGCTTGGTAAAACCATTTGTATTGACCATCACTCCTCACCGCCGGATACTTTCGACTTAAGCCTGATTGTCCCTACCATTCCATCTTGTGCTGAAATTATTTATCAGACTTTTTCTCGGGATAAAGAAATAAGCAAAAAATTGGCCGAGATCTATTTACTGGGCATTTTAGGGGATACCGGAAACTTTTCATACATTAAACCCGAACAAGCAAAAACATTATCAATTGCAAAAAAATTAATTGAAATTGCTAATATTGAAATTCAAGAATTTCAGGCCAGATATTCAACAATATCTAAAAGGGTTTTTGAAATTGTTAAAGAATATATTAAAAATACTCAGTATCATCAAATAGACGGCTGGCCTAAGTTTCAAACCAGCTATGTTAGTAAAGAATTCAAACAAGTTAATAGTTTAACTGATGCTGAAATCAGTGAGGGCGCCCATATTTATGGAACTCATTATTTGCGAACCATAACTAATTACACCTGGGGATTCATTCTTTTACCTCGAGAAAATAGCCAAGGTCCTTACGTCACTGTTAGTTTAAGATCCCTGCCCAATAGTGTTAACGTCAGAGATATTATGGAAAGAATGGGTATTGGCGGCGGACATGATCGGGCGGCCGGGGGCGAATTGGAAAGTGGAAATGTGAAAAAATGTCTGGAGCAAATGCTTACCTGGATAGAGAAGAATAAACCGGAAATATCTTAATTATTCCAAGTGCGCTCGGAGGGATTCGAACCCCCGACATTCCGCTTAAGAGGCGGATGCTCTGCCACTGAGCTACGAGCGCTGTGAGTTTAATTATATCAAAATACCCTTAGCAAGCACAATTATTCTTCAGGACTGTAATTACTTAGAAGTGTTTTCAACTGTTTCAAACTATCCTCATCATAAATAGATACCGAAACAACCTGCTGGTGGTACTTTTTCATGATTTTAATTTTTTCTTCCAACTCCTGGCCATCTTCAATTAAATCCCGTTTGGTCAATAAAATTATTTGGGGTTTATCAATCAAAGTCGGGCTGAACTGTCTTAATTCTCTAATTACCGTGTGGTAATCTTCCTCTACATCTGAATCAGCGGCAATACAATGGATCAGAACCGGAACCTTTTCAATGTGTTTGAGAAACTTAAATCCCAGCCCCTTGCCTTTAGAAGCGTTCTCTATTAACCCCGGAATATCAGCAATAATTTTCCCGTTTAGCTCGCCTAAATTGGGTTCGAGAGTAGTGAAATGATATTCGGCCGTCTTTACCCGAGCCGCGGTCAACTGGTTAAGTAAACTGCTCTTGCCAACGCTGGGCAAACCAATCAACCCGAAATCGGCAATCAAATGTAGAACAATTCGAAGATGTTTCTTCTCTCCCGCTTCCCCCGACTCCGCTTTTTTGGGAGCGGTATTAGTTGGAGATCGAAACTCCCAATTGCCTCGGCCGCCCCGGCCGCCCTTAGCTATAACAACCGTTTCCCCTTGTTCATCCAAATCGATTTCTTCTTTAGTCTTTTTATCAATTATTCTTGATCCCACCGGAACCTCAATAATCAAATCACTTCCGTCCGCTCCGGTCTTCTTTTGCTTACCGCCGGATTTGCCGTCTTCAGCTTTATAAACTTTATTCGGGGCATACCGCCTCAACACCATAATGTCATTCACCGCTTTGGCAATTACATCCCCGCCGGCTCCGCCATTACCGCCGTCCGGTCCTGCTCTTCTCGGAGCGAATGAAGCCAGACCGCCGCCGCCGTCACCAGCTTTAATTCTTAAATCAATTTCGTCAGTCAGCATAATGTTATTTTATTAAATAAAGGAGCAATTGTTAAATGGATAAATTGTTGAATGGCTAGTTCTCGTCATCCTGAGCGGTAGCGAAGGATCTCCATAAACTGTTACACTTAATAAAATAAGAAACAAAATCACCGCTGTCTATATAATGGCAAACAAATACAATACTGTTTTTTATACTGGGGTCACTAGTGATCTTGTCAAGAGAACCTGGTTGCATAAAAAGAAAATTGTTCACGGCTTTACTAAAAAATATAATATTACTAAACTTGTGTATTACGAAATTTACGAAAATATTCAAAAAGCAATAGAACGAGAAAAATATATAAAAGGCAAAAAAAGAAGATTTAAGCTGGATTTAATTGAAAAGAATAATCCACAATACAAAGATTTGTATAAAGAATTAATGTAGAGATTCTTCGGTCGCAGACTCTCTCAGAATGACTAAACGTTGTCATCCTGAGCGGTAGCGAAGGATCTCCTTGTTTACAAAGAAGATTCTTCGGTCGCAGACTCTCTCAGAATGACTAAACGTTGTCATCCTGAGCGG
>CAZDJQ010000004.1:35938-45186 GCA_964505765.1 uncultured Gammaproteobacteria bacterium
AGATTCTTCGGTCGCAGACTCTCTCAGAATGACTAAACGTTGTCATCCTGAGCGGTAGCGAAGGATCTCCTTGTTTACAAAGAAGATTCTTCGGTCGCAGACTCTCTCAGAATGACTAGAATGTAGCTAATATAATCAAATCAAAAGGGGAGTTTTTGTTTTAGGTTAAGATAAGCCCAACGGATTTTATTGGCAGCCTGCACCCCTTGGTAGAGCAGAGGAGAATTAATCAAATCCCAACTGCCGGCGAACTCAATCAAATCGCCGCCGTAGCCGCGCTTAAAACGGTGAAAACCATACCACGGGTCATTTTTGTCAGCTTCCGGCCCTAAGGCCCCCATCATATCAAAAGACTTGCATCCCCATTCTTTCCCTTTTCTAATCGTCTCCCAGCAAATCAAATTAGACGCCATTACCTCCCGATGCTTGGAAGATGAGGCTCCGTAAGGATAATAAATCTTATCTTTCCATTTAAAAATCATCCAGGCCGACAAAACTTCGTTTTTATACCTCGCCAATAAAATCCGGCTGATATTATCAGCCGATAAATGCCGCCATAATTTTTCAAAATAAGCCGGGCTGTGCATATAAAACTCTTGGCGTTTCAGGGTTTTTTGAAGTAAATTATTAAAAAGATCTAACCCTTTTTTTGTTGATTCTTCAAGTATTTTTACTCCCTTTTTCTCGGCTAATCGGGTGTTGTATCTTGTTTTTCGATGCATATTCATCATTAAATCCTCTTCGCTTTCAGTCAAATCAATTGAAAAGGTGTGTTTTGCAAAAAGAGTGTGCTGGGCCGGTTTTAAGTCTAATTTTTCCAAGTTAATTAGGTTTTTTTCAACTTGTTTCTTTTTTATCTTCCCTTTTTTATTCGGCCAACGTCGCACAATATATTCCGGCTCCAGTTTAATGTGAATAATTTTCTTTTCCACGGCTAATTCTTTCAACGCTGAAATAAATTCCTCATCCGGCAGCCGGCCCCGAGTAACCTGCCCGACTGAATAAGGGGTATTGGGGATTCTCCGTAATAAAACTTGGTCAGCCTGAATCAATTCTCCGTCTTTAAATCTGCCCAACCGGATCGCTTCCATTCCGGTCTCCTGTTTAAAATCACCCCACTGCCAGGATTGCAGCGGATTGTCTATCACCCGGTTAAAAGCCTCTTTTTGTTTTTGCTCTACTTTTCTAATTATCATTAATTTATTTTACCAGTCATTTAACCAATCATCATCAAAATCATCCCAATCATCAATTGTCCCCGTTCCTCCCTTTCTTTCTTCCTTTTTTATTTCTACCAAAGCCGATGGGATTTCTTCAAGAAACCGGGAGGGATTATTATAATTTGTCCGGCCAAAATACAATCTTTGGTCAGCATAAGTAAGAATCAGCTGTTTTTTCGCTCGGGTCATTCCAACATAACACAAACGCCGTTCTTCCTCCAACTGCTCAACATCAGCCAACGCTCTGGAATGCGGCAGCAGCCCCTCCTCCATCCCGACAATAAAAACAACCTCAAATTCCAATCCTTTACTGGAATGCAGCGTCATCAAATTTACCGCCTGATTCAAACGGCTGAACTTGCTTTTTTCCTGAACCGAATATTCCTGTTGAACCAAAGCAACATTTTCCAAAAAATCTCCAATATCCTTGAATTTCCTGGCCACTGAGGCCAGCTCATGGATATTTTCCAATCTTTGATTATCATCTTCATCTTCTTTATCATACTTTTCTAAATAATGGCTGGCTTTTAAGATTTCCCCGAACAATTCCGGGGTAATCCAATCTTTGTCTTTATTTTCCTTTAAAAACTGTTTCACTCTCCGCATTCTCCGAATTCCAAAATTCTTTTCAATCCGCTGCCAAGAAACAACATCCTCGGGATTAAAAAAAACTCGAATTAGTGACAAAACATCTTTTACTTCTTTTCTTTCATAAAACTTGGTTCCGCCGTAAAGAACATAGGGGACTCCATGATTAATGAAAGCTTCTTCTAATAACCGCGACTGGGCATTGGTCCGATACAAGACTGCAACCTGTGAAGGATTAATTCCCCGCTCACCAACTAATTCCTGAACTTTGGCCACCACAAAATCCGCTTCCCTTGCTCCCGACTGGGCTTGATAAGTGTCAATTTTTTTCCCTGAATCCTTTTGAGTAAACAGTTTTAAAACCGGGTGTTTCTCATTTTTAGAAATAACCGCATAAGCTGCGTCCAAAATATTCTGAGTTGACCGGTAATTACGTTTTAAATTGATTACTTGCGTATCCGGAAAGTCTTTAGTCAAACTCATTAGATTACGGTAATCCGCTCCGCGCCAACTATAAATCGCTTGAGCCGCATCGCCGACTACGGTTAAATTATGATGTTTTTTAGCTAAAAGCTTAGTCAAAGCATACTGCGATTGATTAGTATCTTGATATTCGTCAATTAAAATGTGGTGATATCGGCGCTGATATTTTTTCCTGACATCGGCATTTTCCTGAAACAATTTCACCGGATAAAAAAGTAAATCGGCAAAGTCCAATGCTTGTGCTTTAGCCAAGAACTTTTGATAATTTTGATAAATCAAACCAATTGTTTCTTCCCACTCACTGCTAACCGAATCTAAATAAGTATCCGGCTCAATCAAGCTGTTTTTGGCATCATTAATCGCATATTTAATTGACCGCGCCTTAAATCTTGTCTCGTCTAAATTCATTTTTTCTATTACGTTTTTCAACAAAGACTCCTGATCTTTCTGGTCATAAATCACAAAATCTCGATTCAATCCTACTCTCTCCGCCTCACGTCGCAAAATATAGGCGCCGAAAGAATGAAAAGTCCCGGCAAACAAACCGCTCCCCACTGCTTTCTGTTCCGCCAATAATTTTTTCAGCCTTTGTTTCATCTCCTTCGCTGCCTTGTTAGTAAACGTCAATAATAATAAATTATCCGGCGGAATCTTCTTGTTGGTAATCAACCAGGCGGTGCGGTGAGTTAAAACCTTGGTTTTCCCGCTTCCGGCCCCGGCTAAAACTAATAACGGGCCGGGCCGGTCATGCTTTACCGCTTGTTGTTGAGATTGATTTAACTTGGACAACAGTTGATCGCTTGGCATCACTCCATTTTAACAGGCATTTACAATCAACTAAACCCTGAATTCATAACTCAATCCGATAAAGCCGGCTGGTATGAGAAGAAAAAACTATTTTCCCCAGTTTTCCAAAACGCTCCTCTTTAAGCTCAGGATATTTTTCCCGCTCCAACGGACCAACTAAAACATATTCAATTTCATAATTCTGAATTAATTCTCGAGCCCGTTGATCAGATTCGCCTTGGTAAATTTGGTTTACTTCTTCTGCCCGCCTGCCCGGCTGGTCATAACCTCCCCGCCACAGCCATTCGTGGACCAGCCAGCCTTGGACAGTCGGCAATCCGGTTAAAGCCGAAAGATGATTATAAAGAGTATAGCTGTCCCCGGCCGCTTCTAAAATCACCGGCTGGCCCTGGACTTTATCATTCAACCATAAAACTATTTGATAATTTCCCGGATATTGATCTTTGAGAAAATTATACCCGTAAATCCCCTGATAATTTTTTAGTCCGCTGTAATAACCTTTTATGGCAAAATAAGGATAAATCATCTGGGCTGAAAACCCGATAATAAACGGGAATAAATACAAAACCGCCCAGCTGAAATTTTCTGCTTTTAATTTGTTTTTTATCCGAATAACAATATAGCCGGCTGACAAACTGTATAGAATAAAAGACTGATAGACCAGCTTAAACATGGTATTGGCCCGATGATACTCAGCAACATAAATGTCTTTAACATAAATTATTTCGGGAATAATAATTAAGATTGTCGCCCAAAATGTTAAAACTAAAACAAAAATATCCGTAATTGTCATTCCGAGCGGAGTCGAGGAATCCCTATTTTTTGAAAAGAGATCTCTCCACTTCGGTCGAGATGACAAAGCACAAAACACCCAAAAAGTTAATGACATAAACCAGAAAAAGCCCCATAAAACCAACAACTGCCACCATAACGACCGGGCATTAACAAAGCCGATCCCCTGAGTCATCGGCTGAAAACTTAAGGCAAAAGGAAGAACAAAAATTATTGATAAAAATAAAACTATTAATCCTAGTGTAAAAGTTTTCTTTACCGGATTAAAAAAGCTTTTAATCTTTAGACCCCGATCCGGCCGAATCAATACCGCCAGTAAGAACAACCCCAATAAAGCCCCGTAAATCGGGAAATCCCAGGAATTGGTCATATACATTGCCGATAATAGCCCTGCAATTATCGGAATTTCCAATTCCCAATTTCCAATTTCCAAACAATTTTTTGTTTCTTTTAATTTTAGCCCCCAAACTACTAAAACCGCCAAAAACAATAAAGTTGTCGGCAAATCATTTAGATGGCCGTGCAAATCGGCCACCACAAAAGAATAAATCGGAAACTCGTGAATAGTGGCGTCATTAGGATTATCCGGCCGATAGCCGATGAATCTGGTCGCATCCGGATACCAATAATTTTGGGCTCCTTCTTTTAAAACATAAACCGCCGAATGCAGATTGCCCCCGAGCGTTAACAGCAAACCGGCAATTATCCCGGCAATAATCACATCTTTTCCGACCCGCTTTGTTAATTTAAAAACTAAATTGGAACCTAAACAAAAAGCACTCATAAACGATAGACCAAATAAAGTTGCCAGCATTAAATTGTAAGTAACGGCTGAAGGCAAACCGGATAGTTTGGTCAATACTGCCGCCTGCAAATGGCCGAAATAATAATAATTAATTGTTTCTCCGGCAAACCACATATCCGCCGGCGGGAACCATTTTGTTCTTAAAATTGAATTTACAAAACCGACATCCATAAACTTTTCCAACCCCTCAACCGCCGGCTGAAAGCCCCGGATAAACGCCCAAAAAGTTAATAAGACTAGAAAAACAATCTCTTGAAATAAAAAGATTTTCCAATTATTATTCCAAAACTTGTCAAACTTTTCGGAATGATTATTTTTCCAAAACCAATTAGCGATAACCGCCGCTAAAATTAAAAGAATCATCGTCCCTCTGGTGAAGGGAAGTAAATGGACTCTGCCTAAAATAAACACTAAATAAGACAAAACAATAATCGCAATGGTCTTGGTAAAAATATAGCCCTTGTCCCAAAATTTTGAAAATATTAATTGCAAAACCGGAGCAGCTAAAAGCCCTAAAAACAGCAGTAACAGCCACCAGTAAAAGATAAATAAAAAGTCCCCTAACATGCCTTTATTTTATATCATGTATAATCATTATCAATGGCAAAAAAGAAACTAAAAGTCGGCTTTGACTTGGACGGCGTCATTGTTGACAAGCCGTTTTTTATGCCCAAGTCTGTTATTGAATGGCTCTACCGGACCCACAACGGCAACCACAAAAAATACCGGGTGCCGACCTGGCAGCTGGAAATTTTAATTCGGAAACTCAGCCACCACTGGCTCCTCCGCCTGCCTCTGAGAAAAAATCTTAAAAAAATAAAGAAGATTTTCAAACAAACCGATTTTGAAATATATTTTATTTCCGGCCGGTTTAATTTCTTAAACAACCGAACTAAAAATTGGTTCAAAAGATACTTCCCGGAATTTCCTTTAAACCGGGTGTTTATTAATAAAAATAATGAACAACCGCATTTATTTAAAGAGAAGACGCTGAAAAAATTAAACATCGATCACTTTTATGACGATAGTCTAATAACCACTGACTATCTCGAACAAAAGCTCCAACAAACTAAAATTACCCGCGTTGATAAGGAAGAATTGCCGCCCGTAAGATGAAAAAAAACAAGAATATTTTAGTATTTTTAACCTATCACCTTCCAAATATTTCCGGAATTACCATTGAAACTCAAAGACTATCAGAACAACTAGTCAAACAAGGATTTTCTGTCACTATTTTAACCTCACAGCACAAAAAAACCTTGCCCCGCAAACAAGTTTTAAAAAATGTAAAAATTATCAGACTGCCTACTATCGGCAAAATAGGCAAACAACCGATACAACCGTCATACTTATATAAAATAATAAAACATATCCGCCAAGCAGATATTATCCATCTTCACTGGCCATATGCCGAATCTTTTTACGTAGCAGTGTGGACAATGATATTAAAAAAACCACTTTTTATTACCCACCATGTTGATGAACCGGATTTTTCGACTATGACCCCGGTATTAAGAAAAATTTCCCAAAAAGCTTTGTATTTTTCCCATCTTATTTCGGGCAAACTTTGCCAGCTTATTATCCCCCGGACAAAAGATTACGCCGACCACTCTCCCCTGCTGCAAAATTTTAAAAACAAGCTGAAATTTTGCCCCCCGTTAATCTATGACTTTTCTCCCCGGCCGGTTGATCTCAACTATTTTCAGGAAATGTTTAAACAATATAAATATGTTATTGGTTTTTCCGGTCGATTTTCAAAACAAAAAGGCATCGCCTACTTATTAAAAGCAATTCCACTTCTAAAAAAGGAGCTTGGGCAGAATTTTGTAATTACTTTTGCTGGACCAGATAAAGAAGTAATTGGAGAAAGCCATTATGCCGAACTTCAACCGCTGATTGCCAAACACAAACGAAATTTAATATTTTTAGGCAACTTAAACCATCAAAAACTCTTTGCTTTTTACCAAACAATTGATTGTTTAGTTCTGCCAAGTATTCACCGAGCTGAGTCTTTTGGCCAAGTGCAAGTTGAAGCAATGCTCCGCAATACTCCAGTAATCGCTACTAATCTTCCCGGGGCAAGAATCCCGATACTTAAAACCGGTATGGGTAAATTGGTCAGCCCCCAAAGCTCCTCAGAACTTACCGAGGCAATTATAGAAGTGTTGAAAAATCCTGAAAAATATAGAAATAAACGTGAAAAAGCAAAAAAACTCTATTGTCCGGAAAAAGTGGTCTCCTTTTACACACAGCTTTTTTCTAATTCTTTTTAAAAATCATCACTTTCGGATGATCGTAAACCCGAAACGCTTCTTCAGCCTGATCATCTGGAATCTCAATTCCCAACAACCCCGGGTATGAGGTGAATTCGGCGGTTTTCTTAAATTCAAGTTCACCGTTAAAAAGCCGGTTATAAAACTCGGCCATCTGCGGATAACGATCGGGGTTAGCGGTAATCGGCTCCCAGGCTCTGCCTGAAGATAATATTAAATAGTCGATATCGGCCAACTGCTGATTAATTTTTTCCCACTTTTGCGGAGTATCATAATCAAAAACCGGCAAGCTCTCGGTCTGATACGACACCGGCGGAGAATCTTTTAAAGACAACGGCAGGCAATCATCCCACAATTCACAGGAAAGAGTCGATCCCGGCGGAATGTTGTTATATATCCACTTCGAGGCTTTTATTCTGGGGTGATCTTGAAAATAGATGTTCATAAAACTTAACGGCCAAATAAACAGGCTCGCGGTTATCAACCCCTTCGCCCGTTTTGATAAATTTAGGTCCGACCAAAATTCTCCGGCGATAAAAGCCATAGCTGGATAAATCGGGATAAAGTAGCGCATTGTCTTTACGGTCCTCGCCCCCTGCAGGATAAATAAAAACAAAACCCAAATCAAAGCGATTTTCCTATTGTCTAATCTGGTGATATTTAATTCACCTTTGATTAATTTTTTAACAATCTCCACGCAGTTGAACAATACGGCAACCAAAACGATTATTGCCGTTGGTATCCCCAGCCCCCATAAAAGAATATTTTTGGCCGGGAAAATTAAAGGTTTAGTTTTTAACCATTGAACTGCCGGCGGGAACCAGGTGTTTGGATCGCTGAACGACTGAAGTCGTTTCAAATTGGCAATAAATTTTGGGTTAAGACTGAAAAAATTACTAAAACAATAGGGTGAAAATATTCTAAAAGTAACTGCAGCGGCAACCACCAAGATGCCGGTATTAAGAATTAATTTAAAATTGATTTTCTTGTTCCTTTTTAATAACACTAAAAATAAAATCGGCAGAAACAAAACTGCGGTTATCTTGCTGGAAAGTGCTAAGCCTAAAAATATTCCTGCAATCCAAAACGGCCAGTAATAACCGGCATAGAAAGATAAAAACAAAAATAAGTTTAACCAGGGATCTACTGCGAAAAAATGCCCCAGCTGAATCGGCAGAACCATTAAAGCGTAGAACAAACTCGGCCATATTTTCCGGCTGAGCTTATAAAGCAAAATAATAACGCCGAAATCGGCCAAGGCGGCCAAAAAACGACCGACTAACACTATCCGCTGATAATCCCCCCAGCCAATAATATCTGCTGCCGCTTTAGTTAAAAATACCGGCAAACTGCCGTAAACAAAAAACTCGTAACCGTTATTTTCCGGATTTAAGGGCGATGTTTTTGTCTGAAAATATTCGCCTATATTTTTAGGCCAGGAAATGTCATTTGCGACCATGGTCAAAAACCGCTCATCCGGGTGTAAATGCTGCCCCTGATCCCAGTTTAGGCCGTATAAACGCAGTCCCAGCCCAAGCGCAAAAATCAAAACCAAGATAACTTTTTTGTTTTTTAATATTTGTAATCTCACTATCCTTATTTTAAGATAAACTTATGTCAGTGCAAGAAGAGATTAAAAAAATTGCTCACCAAATTAAAAACTGCCAAAAATGTCCGCTCTATAAAAATGCCACCAACGCTGTTCCCGGCGGACCAAATCCAGACACTGAAATTGTTTTTATCGGCGAAGCCCCCGGACATTGGGAAGATCAAAAAGGCATCCCCTTTTGCGGCCGGTCCGGCAATCTGCTGAATAAAATGCTGAACACTATTAATCTAGACAGAGGTGACGTTTTTATTGGTAATATTCTTAAACACCGGCCGCCGAACAACCGCGACCCCCAACCTGAAGAAATTACCGCCTGCACCCCCTATTTAAAAAAACAATTATTAGCAATAAAACCCAAAATAGTAATTACTCTCGGGCGGTTTGCCCTAAATTATTTTATTCCCGACGTTTATATCTCCAAAGTCCACGGCCAGCCAAGAGAAATCAAATGGCAAGGGCTTGATCTGCTGCTTTATCCTCTTTACCACCCGGCGGCCGGACTGAGGAATGGAAACGTAAAAACAGACTTGAAAAACGATTTTCTTAAAATCCCTGATATTATTGACGGCCGGATCAAACCGGAACGCCAAGATTACGACCCGATTATTCCTCCCAAAAAAGAGGAAAACCCCAAAACCAAGCAGGAAAACTTATTTTAATTAATTTCAAAT
>CAZDJQ010000005.1:0-13314 GCA_964505765.1 uncultured Gammaproteobacteria bacterium
TGTCGTCAATTTTTGGAGTAAAATAGCCGTTATCTTCCCAGTTTTTGTAAATATCAGCTTCAAATTTTTGGTGTTCCCAACGTTTATTCATAATTACTGGTTATTTTATCACCAATTAATTAATTGTTAAAGGGAAATTAAATGTTATTATTTAATTAATAATGGAAAAAGAACAGTCAATTAAAATACTTTCTTTGGTTACCCTGGTAATAATTAGCAGCCTATTTGTTTTTTTTCGATTATATAAAATAAATACTTCGCTGCTTTTTTATAATGATATGGGCCGAGATTTTAATATTTTGTTTGATTGGCATCAAACCGGCAAACCGCCGTTATTGGGTCCGAAAACAAGTGTTGTCCCTTCTAACCAAACAGCTTATTATTTTTATATTCTTTATCCTTTGTTTGTTTTAACCGGGCACTCTGCTTTTTCAAGTATTTACACGGTGATTATTTTTTATTTAGCTGTTTTTGTTTTTGGCTTTATTCTTCTATATAAGAAAAAGCCGAGTCTATTGAGATTTTGGTTAGTAGGTTGGCTTTTGATTGCTGTTCATCCCCAGTTTATTTATCAAAACCGATACGTTTGGAATCCTTCCTTTGTTGGGCCGATGATCGCTCTAGCAGTGATTTTCTTTTGTTTGCTTAAAGATAAATTTACAATGTTTAACTTGGCGGGGTTTTGTTTATCTATTTCTATGGCAACCGCTTTTTCTTATTCGGTTGCGCCGGTTTTGATTGCTTTTGTTATTTACATCCTGCTTTTTCAAAAAAGGAAAATAGTTTATTTACTTGGCGTTATCGGAGCCTTTGCTTTTTCGCATTTGCCAACAATTTTTTTTGAGTTAAGGCACAAGTTCCCTTTGACCAGGTTGATGCTTAATCGTCCGATGTTAGGGCAAAGAGAGATAAACCTGGTTGAGAAAGTTAACAGTCTTTTTAAGCTTGTGATCCACCCAGATATTTCCTGGATAACCGTGGGAGCTTTTTTAACAATTGTCTTAATAATTTTGTTGGAAATACTTTTTGCGAAAAATAATGAAAAAACCAAGAAGGAAATAAGAAAAATAATTTTGTTTCTTTTTTTAATTACCACTGCTTTAGTAGTTTTTATCCCTTTTACTTTGCATGCGCATTTTGTATTTGGGATTTTAACCTTGGGAATATTTTTGATTTCTTTGCTGTCAATTAAATCGCTTATCCCAGTGTTGATAATTAGTGGTTTGATTTGGGTACAGCCTAAGCGGGTTAAAAAATATTTTTCCACTTCCAGAAGAACCGTTGAAGAGACAGTTAATTGTGCTCAACAGGTTTGCCGCCGAGAAACAGACCGAATGTATCTTTCCGTTGAAGCCCGAAATCACCCTTACCATACTGGGCCTGAGTTTAGGTTTTTCTTTAAAGATGCTGGCTGTCAGATTCTGGATATTGAAGAGAATCAAAATTTATCAGACAAAATGGCGGTTGTTGCTGATGGAGCGAAGTATAACCATAATCAAACCAGGTATCACGAATTAGATTTATTCGGCCGATCAAATGAAATTAAAAGGTACGATTGTCTGCCTGGACTTCGGGTGCATATCCTGGAGAAAAAATAAACATTTATTCTTTATAGGAATTAAAAAACTCGAGATCTTTTTCAACCGCTTCGTCCCAATTTTGTTTCAGGTTGTGGTCAGATTCGGGGTAGGTAATATTGGTAATTTCCTTATTTAATTCCTGCATTTTAATAACAAAATCGTCTGACCAGGATTGAGGGACTAGCGGATCCCTGCCGCCTTGTTGAATTTGGATCGGCGCTTCAATTAAATCTAAATAATTGTTTATTGAAATTTGGTTGCAGTCATGGCTTTGGCAGAAATTATAAATGATATTGTATACCTCTTTGCCGTGGTCATCTAATTTTTCAAAATCGTCCATGTAGTAAAAAACCGAATCCGGAAAACTTCTAGTTACTGGGGCCCAGAGAGTAGTGGGGTAATTTTCTCGGCTGATTTCCAGAATTGAAAGGGCAATTTGACCGCCGTTGGAATGGGCCCAGATAAAAATTTCATTTTGGTCAACCTTTTCCCATTGCCGGGCGGAAGCAATTAGGTTTAATACTGAAATCGGCCGGGTAAACCGAGCTTCTAAAATATCATCTGAAGCTTGGTCCGATTCTCCAAAGCCTAAAAAATCCGGAGCCAAGGTGATATAGCCGTTTTCGGCAAAAAAGCCGCCCGTTTTATGAGTGCCGATCCCGGTGAAATAAACTTCATCATCGGCATAACCGCGAAGCATAATTACAACCGGACATTGCTTGTTTGCACAGGAATCGGGAATTTTAGCCATGCCGCTGATTGTTTTCCCATCCGACTGATAGGTGTAAAGCCAGGTTTTGTAGTCGTCGCCGGCTAAAGCCGGGTTGGTGATTTCTCTGATCAGGGTGATTTTGCTGGGCTGGTAATTGCGTTGAGCTAAATTTTCAAAAGAATATTTTTCCAACGGATTTTTTTCTACTGGAGTCGGCTGGATAACCAAGGGGGATAAAAAATCTACTCTTGACTGCGGACTGGTTAACAGAATTATTAACCCGGCGACTAGACAAGCAGTAGCTAAACTAATAAAGAGAACTCTTTTTTGCATAGTTTTTAGTGTAGCATGATTTATTGTCAAAACATTATGTTTTTGTAGCAACGTTCGCCTACCACTCGCTCACTTGTCTCTTCGTAACCAAGTAAGACTATGCTTTGTTCAGTTTTAGCAGGTTACTCAGAAGCATGTACAAAAAATAATTGTTTTGACAGGAAGTTTCCATTTTTGTGTTATATTAAAGTATATGAAAAAAGTGCTTTTAATTATTCTTGACGGTTTGGGTGATGAGCCGATACCGGATTTAGCTGATCAAACCCCCTTAGAAGCGGCCGATACTCCTTATATGGATGAATTAGCCGGGCAGGGGAAATTAGGTTTAGCACAGCCTGAATTTCAAGGGGCAGTTCCGACATCGGAAGAAGGTCATTTTCAATTATTTGGCTATGATTCGGAAAAGTTGGGTTTGCGCCGGGGAATTGTCACCGCGGCTGGGGCGGGGATTGATGTCCAGCCGGGCGATGTTGCCTTGCGGGGAAATTTTGGTTATGTTGAAAACGGCAAAGCAATTGATCGGAGAGCCGGAAGAATTAAAGATACCAAAGAGTTAATTAATGCCTTAAGAGAAATAGACATCCCCGGGGTAGAGTTTTTGATCAAGAGTGCCAAAGAACACCGATTAGGGATTGTTATCCGCGGTCACGGCTTAAGCGGCCGGATTTCTGACGGCGACCCGTTTTATTCGGACTTGGATTATCAAATTCAAAGGGTTAAACCGCTGGATAAAACTAAGCAGGCTGAAAAGACCGCTGAAATTTTAAATCAATTTTTGGATAAAGCTCATCAAGTTTTAAAAAATCATCCGGTGAATAAAAAAAGAAAAGAAACCGGGCTTCCGCCGGCAAATTATGTTTTGACTCGGGGGGCCTGTTCTGTTAAAAAACTGGAGTCTTTTAAAGATAAGTATAATTTAGAAGCCGCATGTGTTGCCGGTAAGGTGCTGTATAAGCAGATTGCCCGGATGTTGGGGATGAAGATTATTGAGGTGGACGGGGCTGACGGCACCGCTGACACTAACTTAAGCGGTAAAATCACGGCAGTTGGCCAAGCCTTGACAAGATACGATTTTGTTTTTTTGCATATTAAAGCAACCGACAGTTTAGCCGAGGACGGAAAATTTTTTGAAAAAAAGCAGTTTCTTGAGAAAATTGACCAGAGACTCAGCAGTCTGGCTCAACCTGAAGATACCGTGATTTGCATCAGCAGTGACCATTCTACCTGCAGTTTATTAAAAAGACATTGTGACCGCCCTTGTCCGGTATTAATTTGGGGGAAAGGGAAAGATTCCACCAGTAAATTTTCCGAAGCTGAATGTGAGAAGGGGGAATTAGGCAAATTTAAGCAAATAAATTTAATGAGTTTTTTAACCAACTTCTAAGGCTGGTTTCATGATTTATAATTAATGTATGGAAATTTTGGGGATAGATGAAGCCGGGCGGGGCTGTGTTATCGGGCCGATGGTGATAGCCGGGATAGTTGCTAAGAATTCAGTAATTGAGGAGTTTAGAAATTTAGGAATAAAAGACTCAAAAAAACTTACTTCTAAAAAGAGAGTGAAGTTAGCCGGGAAGATTAAGCAACAGGTTTTGGATTTTAAAATTGTTCTTCACCAGCCAGAAGAAATTGATTTAGTTAGTCTAAATGAATTAGACTTGCAGGCAATTGTCGGATTAATTAATAAATTTAACCCGGACAGAGCGGTTTTTGATGTTCCAACTCATCCCAACGGGGTGGCGAATTTTATTCAGTCAGTGCAGCTGCGAATAAAAACAAAAACAGAATTGGTTGGTGAAAACAAAGCAGACGAAAAATACCCGATTGTTTCAGCGGCCTCGATTTTGGCGAAAATGCGGCGAGATGAAATAATCGAAGAGCTAAAAAGCGAGTATGGGGATTTTGGCTCCGGTTATATGTCTGATTCAAAAACTCAACAGTTTTTAAAAAAGTCTTATCGGCGGAATAAACAGCTCCCCGTAATCGTCCGAAAAAAATGGGCACCAGCCAAACGGTTGTTATATCAGCAGGGAAATTTGTTGAAATAGCTTTTTGTTTTGGTTAAGCTGTGTTTATGAAAAGATTTTTAATTTGGCTGTTATTAACCGGTTTTGTTTTTGCTGCGCCAATGCACGCTTCCGAAAGCAGATTCGGCAAATTACTCAAAGAATTTCCGGGCTACAGCCGGTTTGGGAAACTAGTCCAATCGACCTCCAGTATTGTCAGGCAAAAAGTTCTTGGACTTCAGACCAGGCCGCAAGAAAATCAACAGATGAAAATTGTAATTTTAGGGGATTCAATGGTTGATGTTTTAGGAGAGGATCTGTCTTATTTGCGCCAAGAGCTTGAAAATTATTTTCCCAATATTGATTTTCAGTTTTATAATTACGGTGTTGGGGCGACTGACATTGAGTATGGGTATGAGCGGTTGACGGAAAGTTATCAGTATAAAAATAAACGGTTTCCGCCTCTATTATCGATTAAACCCGATATTTTAATAATTGAATCTTTTGCTTATAATAATTTCGGCTACGGTCAGGAAGGGTTGGACAAACACTGGTTGTTGATTGCTGAAATAATTGGGAAGGTGCGGGAAGCTACTCCCGGGACAAAAATTATTTTGGCGGCGACGATTGGGCCAAACTCCAAAATCTATGGGGATGGAATAAGCGGGCTGCACTGGAATCAGGCGCAAAAATTAATTAAAGCCGAAACTGTGCGCCAATATTTAAGCAACATGGTTAATTTTGCTGAATCTCAGGGTTATCCTTTGGTCAACGCCTATCGGGCCTCGGTTGATATCAGTGGAGAAGGAAGGCCGATCTACATTGACCCTGAGGACAATCTGCATCCTTCTAAAAACGGCAAAGAGCTTTTTTGTGAACACTTGGCCGATAAAATTAAAGAAGTTATAGATTGATTACCTTTTTCTCCCAGGTAAATAGGGCGCCTAAGGACTTGCCTTGATGGATTCTTTGGATTACCTTGCCGAGTAGAGAAGCAATTGAAAGAACCTTTATTTTATCCAGTTTTTTCTGTTTTGGTAAAGGGATAGTGTCAAGAAGAAGAATTTCTGATGCCGGGCATTTTTTCAGCCGTTCTACCGCCGGTCCGGACAACAGCCCGTGAGTGGCACAAACATGGATTTTTTTTGCCCCTTTTTCCTTAAGTATTTTACAGGCTTGACTAATTGTTCCGCCGGTATCAATTAAGTCGTCGGAAATAATACAATTTTTGCCTTTTACGTCGCCGATCAAATTTACCGTTTCTGGCTTGTTATGATTGACGCGGCGTTTATCAATTACGGCAAAGGGAGTATTTAATAATCCGGCCATTCTTCTGCTTTGGGCGGCGCTGCCGACGTCAGGAGAAACCACGACCAAGTTATTATAATTTTTCTTTTTAAAATATTTAGCGAATTGAGGATAGCCGACAAAGTGGTCAACCGGAACGTTGTAAAAACCTTGAATTGCGTCTTCGTGGAGATCAATCGACATTAACCGGTCGGCACCGGCAGTGGTAATCAGATTGGCGATTAACTTAGCGGTGATCGGTTCGCGTGAGGTGGCTTTTCTTTCCTGGCGGGAATAACAAAGATAAGGAGCAATTACATTGATTCTTGCGGCCGAAGCCCGTTTTAAAGCGTCAATTAGAATTAGCAGTTCAATCAAGTGTTCATTAATCGGGGGGACAACGGATTGAATAACAAAGACATCGTCCCCGCGGACTTTTTCTTGGATCTTAACGTAAATTTCACCGTCGGAAAAGTTTTTTATTTTAGTCGGGGTGAGCGGGGTCCCTAAAAACTTGGAAATTTTATCGGCGAGCTCTGGATGAGCCCGCCCGCTGATTAATTGGAGATTGGACATAACTGTTAATTTAATAGTAAATCAAAAGGAATTGAAACGCAAATATGAGATAAAAAGGGCGGAATCTCAAGCCTTAATTTTTTCTTGATTAAAATTGAATTTTATGCTAGTATAAAATTCAAGATGGGCAAACCAAAATTTCAATTTGTTAAACCATACAGCAAGGGACAAATAACAATTCCTTTGGAATTTAGAAAATTTCTTGGAATTAATGAAGACACCTGGTTGCACTTATCAATCCAGGGGGGGAAAATTGTTATTGAACCAGTTAATAAAGACGAACTGGATAAAGAGGGATATTCTATTGGAAAAGACCAAAATCCAACCGTTGATCAAGAAAAATATAAATCAATAGTTAGTGATGTAAAGGGAAAATATGGTGAAAAAATAGTTGAAGAAAATGAAAGAGTAAGAAAAGAAATTGAAGAAAGGTTGGAAAAACTGGATTTATGAAGGAAATAGTTGTTGACACTTCTGTATTAATTGAATTTCTTCGAGTAAATGATCGGGAAACTGTTTATGAAACAATTCTCGATAAAGGTTTTCTCCCGGTTTTAAGCTTTATTAGTGTTGCCGAGCTTTGGGCGGGTAAAAGTGTTTGGGAAAATGAAGAAATAAGGAGTGTTTTAGAAAAACTTATTTCAGGTGTTAGAGTTGTTTACCCAAATTATGAAATGCTGACTAAATCCGGCCGGTTAAGAGCCGAATACGGTATTTCCCTGCCGGATTGCTTTATCGCCAGCGTGGCTTTAGATAGAAATTTACCCTTGGTAACTCTTAACAAAAAAGACTTTCTCCCGATAACTAGTTTGCAGGTGGTTTAAATTTTTTCGACTTTTAGGTTGGAGGCCTGCTTGATTTCTTCGGCATTGGTGGCGGTGAGAATTTTTTCTTCAAAATCTTTTGGCCAGTCGGGAGCGTAAATGATTATTCGGTCTTCTAGAGTAAGATTGGCTTTTCTGCGTTTACGCTGGATTTTTCTGATTAAATTTCTGGCTTCGCCTTCGGTTTTAAGTTTTGGGGTAATCTCAGTGTCTAATTCCACCGCTACTTCGTCTTGCCCGGATTTGATTTTAACTTGTTTAACATTAAGTTCCTTTTTAATTAAGTCAATAAGTTCTTTTTCTAAATTTGAAAATTGAAAATTGAAAATTGAAAATTTTCTTAGCGGTTGTCTTAAACTAATCTCTTCTTGCTTACGGATACTGTGGCCTAAACTAACCGCTTCTCTTATTGCGGTCATTTTGGCTTCTAGGGTTTCGTCTTGCCATTCTTTTTTGATTTCAGGCCAATCTTGTAGATGGACGGAGTTGTCTTTATCCCAATCGTCTAAGTGTCCGTGTAGTGCTTGCCACAAGGTCTCACTTAAATAAGGAACGAATGGAGCCAGCAGTAAACTTGTCTGTTTAATTACCTGATACATAGTTGACAAACAGGTTTCTCTATCTTGGTTATCTGGATTTTGAGGAGAAACCCGTTTTCTTGATCTGCGAATGTACCAAAGCGATAAATCTTTTAGTAACTGTTCTATTGCATTCAAGGCCTGGTGATGATGATAATTATCCAACTGTTCGGTCGCTATTGCCTGGGTTGATTTTAAGCGGGATAAGATCCAGTTATCCAGCTTTGAACCGTCGGCTTTTGGCTTCGGGCCGGTTGGCTGCCAATTGTTTAAGTTGGCGTAGGCAACAAAAAAGCGGTAAGAGTTCCAAAATAAAAAGACAAACTGCCGGCGGACTTCGTCAGCGATATTATAGCCGAAATTGAGGTTGTATTCCGGATCTTGGCGAGCATAGAGCCAGCGCATGACGTCTACCCCCATTTCTTCAGCTGCATCATCAAACCAGATAGTGTTTCCAGTTGATTTGTGCATTTCTTCACCCTTTTCATCTTTAACCAGGGCATGGCCAAGTAAGTTTTTAAACGGCTTATGGTCTTCTAAAACCGTTGACATTGCAATTAAAGCGTAAAACCAATTTCTGAACTGACCGGGAAAACATTCGGTGACAAAATCGGCTGGATACCAATTCTTCCAGTATTTTTGATCGTTTAAATAACTGACTTTATTAGAGTCTTTTGGGGCGATTGTAGAAAAGGGAACAATACCGGCATCCAGCCAGGGATTGCCGACATCGGGGATTCTGGAAGCGATCTGCCCGCATTCTGGGCATTTAATTTTAACTTTATCAATCCAGGGGCGGTGTGGGGTGTGGCCCTGAAATTTCCCCCAGCCTTCAACAGCTTTTTCTTGTAATTCCTGCTTAGAACCGATAACTTCAAAATGGCCGCATTCACACTCCCAAATCGGCAAAGCCAGCCCCCAATATCTTTTTTTGGAAATCATCCAATCCTGCATATTTTTAAGCCAATCAAGTTCTCTAGCTTCGCCGAAATCAGGGATCCAGTTAATTTTTTTGGTCACCGCCATCATCCTTTCTCTGTAGCTTTTAGCTTTTAGCTTTTTGCCTTTAGCCTCTTTATCCATATTGATATACCATTCCTCAACTAACCGCCACATCAGCTCGGTTTTGCACCGCCAGCATTTAGGATAAGGGTGAGTGTAGGAGCGGAGATCAAAAAGATAATAACCGCCGTCTATCTCTCTTAGTTGGTCAAAAACCAGTTTGGGTTTGTATTTAGCATTTTTGCCGGTTAAGTTGCCAAACCCTTTTAAATAATTACCGGCTTCATCAACCGCCGGAAAAATAACGTCATCCCATTTTAAGTCATTTTTAACTAAGTTGTAGTCCTCTTCGCCGGTGCCGGGAACAATATGAACTAAACCGGTGCCTTCTTCCTCATTAACCAGTTCTTTGGATAGAACTACAGCATGAAATTTTCCCGGGGCTTGTTTAGCGATTTTTTTAATTACCGGCAAGTCATCAAAGGCCGCTTTATAGTGGCTGATTTTTTCTTGTTTAATTAAGTCTTTGCCGGTAACGGTTTTTATCGGTTCCAGTTCTTGGTTGAAAACATCTTCAACTAATTTTTCAGCCAGCCAATATTTGTTTCGTTTATACTCGACTAAAACATAGTTTATTTCCGGACTGACGGCGACTAAAGTGTCGGCGGGAATTGTCCAGGGAGTAGTGGTCCAGACTAAAAGAAATTCATTTTTTTCGGCCGTAGGCCGACCTTTCCTTATAACCGGAAAACGCATATAAACTGACTGGTGAGTCAAATCATGGTAGCCGCCTTCAGCTACTTCTTGATGGGAGATAGCCGTGCCGCAGCGCGGGCACCAGGGGACAACATCTTCACCCTTATAGATATTGTTGTCTTGGTGGCAGGTTTTTAAAAAGTGCCAGATTGTATAGTTATTTTCCTCGCTCATGGTGAAATAGGAGTTTTCCCAGTCCATGAAATAGCCTAATCGTTTTGACTGGTCAGTTTGAATGCCGGAATATTTTCGAACTCTAGCTTTACAGTCTTTAATAAACTCGGCCAAGCCGTATTCTTCAATGTCCTTTTTAGTTTTAAAGCCTTTTTCTTTTTCAACTTCCACTTCCACCCATAATCCCTGGCAGTCGAAACCGTTTTGAAATCTCTGTTTAAAACCCTGCATGTTTTTGTAACGTTGATAGAGGTCCTTAATTGTCCGTCCCCAGGCGTGGTGAACCCCCATTGGGTTATTAGCAGTGATTGGGCCATCTAAAAAAGAGAATTTTTTATCAGCATTTTCATTTTTTTCCAGATATTTATCAACTATTCCTTGGTCATACCACCAGTCAAGCAATTTTCTTTCGTTAGCGACAAAATCGAATTTAGCCGGAATTCTACTAAAAAATTTTTGGGTTTTGTTCTTTTTATTGGTCATGATATAAAAAAACCCCGACCTAAAGTCGAGGGTTGATCGGTCCGGTTTAACATCGGACCTCAGCTAATAATGTTTTGATAATCTTTTTTCTTCATTATTTGCTTAAAATTATAGCAAGGTCGGACTATTTTTTGCAAGCGGAAGCAATTATTGGCAATTTTTAATCAATATTAAATACGACGATCGTCGTATTTAATATTAGGGTTGGGTGGTTAAAGTCTTCCGAATTTAGCCTTAAACCGATGAATAATCCCTCTCGACTGCTGAGAATATTTATAGATAAATAAACTGGCCAAGGTTATTGCCCAGATACTGATTAAAGTAGCAATCGGCCAAGACAAGCCGAGTAAAAAAGCAAATAAAATGATTGCCAGACTAATAAATCTTCCTAAGTGAACGGACAATTCCCTTTGAGTAAAAAAGTTCAGTCTGTCTTCTCGCCCTTTTTGATAAATTAAAAAATTTCTGGGGATGTCAACAAAAACAGAACTGAGTTGATATAAAGGGTCGCTCAAGGCAATTATCAACGGCTGCGGAATAACTGCCCGGGTTGCCCAGACAGCGCTCCTTCCCAGACAGCCTAAACCGAAAATCGGCCATTGGAACTTTTTAATAATTTTAGAAAGAGTGTTAATTAATATTAAGCTGAAAAATAAAGTTATTGTTGTCAGTCCGCCGATTTTGGTTAAACTGGGAATCGCTAAAAATAAAATTAACGGCCAAACAACGCCGTCAATTGCTGAGCGCATCCCCTGGAAAATAAAAGATAAAAATAAGAGCCGGTTTCCTTTTTCCCGCATTGTTTGTTTTAAATGTTTAAAGTTATAAAGAGGTTCATGGCGGTTGTAATTATCTAGAAAAAGTGGAAGGTTGGAGACGATTAATAAAAATATGCTGATTAAAAACAGCGGAGTAAACCCGAATTGGGCTGCTATAATCCCTCCGATTAATGGAGAAAAAACATTTGCCAAACGGGCCAGAGTGGAATTTTTTCTTATGTTTTCCGGCAGGTTGTCGCTTTTGCCGATGGTTGAGAAGGCAGTGTGGTAGGGGAGCCAATAAAGGTTGGTTGACAGAGCGCTGAATATCGGCGCCAGCCAGAGAGCATTATTAAGTTCTGGTGCTAAAATCAACAGACATAAATAAATGCCGGCCGCAAGAGTAGACAAAAACATGGTGGCGTCCGGCCCGATTTTGCCGATTAATTTGGCAGCCGGGATTGTCGTTAAAAAATATGTTGTCGCTCGGATCAAATAAAACAGTAAAACAAAATTTAAGTTTCCGGTTAATTGGTAGATGTAGATCGGGATAAAAATTCCCAGCAGGCCAAAGGCAATCCGCCGAATGGTTATGCTTAGATAAATTCCGGTCAAGCCCTTAAGTTGCGGTCGATATCTCCAATGTGGTAAGGTTAAAAAACTGGCGGGATAATTTTCCGTATCAGGCATTATTACTGTTGTATAATAGATAAGTATGGAAATCAAGTTAGCAAAAGATATTTTGGAAAAAAATAATTATAAAAAAGCAGATATTGACAGCACTATTGCCCAAGCGGTTTCGCAGTTGGACAGCACCCATGAAGCAGTATTTATTTTTGAAGAAGATGATTTTCAAGGGGTAATTTCTCTTTACCATTCTTTTTTAGGGCGGAAGTATTCTCCGGAAGCTAAAGTGACAACTTGTTTATACGGGCCGCCTCAAATCCGGCCGGAAACAACGCTGATCCGAGTGGCGGAATTAATGGTTGAATCCCGGCTTTACCAGCTTCCGGTAATCAGCCCGCAGGGTTTTGAAGGAGTTATATCGGCAAGAGATGTTTTGTCTTGGGCTTGTGAACTGCCGGATTGCGGCCGGGCTTTAATTGATTTAGTTCAAGTTCGAAAACCGGTTTTTGTTGATAAAAAGACAAGCTTAGCCAAAGCTTTGCATTTAATGATTCAGAAAAACACAAACCGGTTGTTGGTTGGTGAAAGAAATGACTTGGAAGGAATTTTGACCTTGTATGATTTGCGTCAGTATTACACTGAACCTCAACAAAGAATTACAGCGGTATTGGGCCGTCAGCCGATTAAAAAGGAGTTTGCTTCCCAATCGGTGGAAAAATTTTATCGTAAACAAGTGATTACCATTGTCGAGAAAGAACCCCTAAAACAAGCAATTTCAAAAATTTTGAATAATAATATCGGCAGTTTGGTTGTAAAGGATAATAGTCGGGTAATCGGCCTAATTACTTTACGGGATTTGCTGAAGTTTGTAGCGGACTTGGATAAAGAGGCAACTGAGGTAACCTTTTCACAGCAGTTTACCAGTAAAGCATTTAAATTGGCCAGAGAACAAGTCGGAGATAAATTAGAAAGGGTTTTTAAAAGCAGTTCTTTATTTAGTGAGAAAGTTTCTCGGGTAGATTTGGATTTAAGAGAAATTGCCAAGAGTAAGCAGAATGTTCGTTTGCCTTTATTGGAGGTAAGCGCTTTAGTTCGACTGAAAGAGCATAATCAGACGATTAGGGCAAAAGTAAGAGGGCGAAGAGTTGTGGAAATGTTTGATGAATTAATGTCGAAACTAAAAAGATTGCTTCGGAAAAATGATTGATACCCACGCTCATTTAAACACTCCGCTTTTCTGCAATCAGCTGGATGAAATAGTTGTAAATTGCCGACAAGCCGGGGTAAAAGGGGTGATTATGGCCAGCAGTAATTTGGAAGAAACAAAATACGGTTTGGAGCTGGCCGGTCAATATCCAAACTTTTTGTATCCGACAGCCGGGATTCATCCTCAAAAAACCGATCCTGACAATCAAACATTTTTTAAACAGCAGTTGCAGGAGCTGGATAAGTTGATTAAGAACAATCCTGAGATTATTGCGGTTGGCGAGTGCGGTTTGGATGATTCCGAACCGCCGCTGGGGGAAGAGGCGAGAAGCTTGGCGATACAAAGAGATTTGTTCGCCGGTCAGCTGGAAATTGCCGCTAAGCACGATTTGCCGGTGATTGTTCACGCCCG
>CAZDJQ010000005.1:13414-37045 GCA_964505765.1 uncultured Gammaproteobacteria bacterium
CCGGTCAGCTGGAAATTGCCGCTAAGCACGATTTGCCGGTGATTGTTCACGCCCGTGGGTTGATGGACGAAACCATCAACGGCTTAATGCTTAAGGCTGAAGGCTCAAGGCTAAGAGGAGTATTTCATTGCTATAGTGGCGGAAAAAGCAGGATTAAAAAAGTCCTGGATTTGCCGGGTGAGTGGTATTTTGGCATTGACGGCAATGTAACTTATGACCAAGGTCTACAGAATGTGGTTAAACAGATTCCTGAAAACAGGTTATTACTGGAAACTGACACTCCTTATTTAGCCCCTGAACCGCATCGGGGAGAAACTAATACTCCGGCTAATATCCCTTTTATTGCTGATCAAATTGCTGAAATTTGGGAAGTAGAGGTTGAGCAGGTGGAGAAAATAACTACTAATAACGCTGAAAATTTATTTAATTTTTAGTGATGATTATTCTTCACATAATCAGGTAGAAATCTCTCTTTTTTGAAGATAAGAAAGCGATTCCTCGATTTCACTTCGTTTCACTCGGAATGACATTGAGTAGGGACAGGCCGCGGCTTGTCCTTGCCAATAGTTAGAATTTAGTTATTCCAAATTTCTTCTACCGCGGAAATAATTTCTTGTGACGGAATATAGTCATAAAGCTGTTCTTGCCAGTTGTTTTCGGTGATATCTATATGAGGAGTAACCCCGCGGCCCTCGATCGGCTGGCCGTCGTCTCTTAAGGTCAGGCTGTGAACTAAAAACATTGAATATTGTTCATTTTCAGCAATTTGATTATCAATTTTAAACACCCTTTCTACCGTTCCCCAGCCTTTAGTGGAAGTGCCGACCAAAACACCGACATTGTAATTTTTTAAGGTAGAAGCCATAACTTCGGCTGAAGATTGCGTGTTCTCGTTGATCAAGACAACAACCCGCTTGTAACGGACCAAACTCGGCAGCCAACCGATTTTGGTTTTATAATCAGTGGTTTCCCCCTGTTGGAAAAACTGGTAAGCGTATTTATTTTCTCCGACAAATGGTCCGAGAAAGTAAGTTAAGCCGTCTATTGCGCCGCCGACATTGTTGCGGAGGTCTAAAATTAAAGTGTTAAGCTCTTCGCCCTGATCGTAATTTTGAGCGACTCTCTGCAAATCTTCCAGAGTGGTGGGCGAGAACTTTGTAATCTGAAGATGAAGAATTTCCGGGCTGATTAATTGGTGGTTAATTGTCGGTAAAATAGATTGGGCATCATAGTTCTGCCGCGTTTGGTCGTCACCAAGAACTTTTTCCGCCTCCTCAATTATTTGTAATTGATTTTCTGATTCCGGCGTTGTCTGTTGACTTAATTCTTCTTTTTTGGTTTCAATCGCTTGAGCAATTTCTTGTTCGGAGGCTTGTTTGTCCAGGTTTAAACTTTGGTAAAAATCAATCTCGGTAACGTTTTGGACCTCCTCCCGCAGTTGTTGTTCGTCTTTTTTAAGATAAAGACGGCTTCGCCCAAACGGTTCAAGATTGGCTAATACGATATCGGCTAATTGGCGGCTGAATTCCTTTTTTTCAGCCTCGCTGTCAATTTGAGGAAATAAACTTTCTAATTTGGCAATCAGACATTTTTTTTCATTGCATTTTAGATTTTGAGGCCGGCCGGTTAGTTTCTCGATGCCTTTGATATAAAGATCAGTTAGTTTTTGATCATCAATTTCCTCCCAGTAATTTTCTTGGATTTTGTCATATACTTCGCTTAAAAAAGCGATATATTTGTTTTTCTGCTTTTCCGGAGCGGTTTCTACTTGTTGAGGGATAAACGGGAGTTTATCTTGGGCAAAATAACCTCCTGCACTCCCAATAATTAAGGCGAGAAAAATAATTAAAGGCAGTTTTAGTTTTTTTAGTTTTATTTTCATAGTTTTCTTCTTTTTATTATTTTGGTAATAACAATTTTTGTAAGGACAATCCTAGGATTGTCCCTACAGTATATATGTTTCCTATTTCTTAACAGTCAGTGGTCAATGGTCAGTTGTTAGTTGTCCTTCTGAAAACACCTCTGCTGTATATATTAGCAAATCAGTATCAGAATCTTCATAGCATTTTGGGGCCAACCCGGCTTTGTTTGCACATAAATGGCTTAAAAATTCTTCTTTGTCAGCCCAATCTTGTTCAGTCCCGACTTGGGGTAAATAAGTGCCGCTCCGGTTTCCTTTTTGGACAATCACTCCGTGAGTGCCTAATTCAATTTTTTGCCAGTCATCAATTTCTTGAGGTTGTGAAAGGACAGAAATTTCAACTTCAATATCTTTTAATTCTTCTGCGCTTACCTTTGGGAAACGGGGATCATTAATTGCGGCGGTAACTGCTTGGTCCTGGACAGTCTGCCAGAGCGGGGTATCAGGTTTAAAATTACCCATGCACCCTCTTAGTTGTTTGTTTTTGTTTAAAGTGACAAAAACACCGTATTTTAATTTTAAATCCGGATCATTTATATCAAAATTTGGTTTTTCCCCGCTTGCTAAATATTGTTCTAAAGTTTTTCTGGCAATATCCAGCAGTTTTTGTTTTTGATTTGTATTTAACGGCAAAGAGGCATCAGCCTCTGGCTGAGAATCATTTTCTTGGCTGAAAGCTAAGGCGGCATAGCCGACTACCCGGGATTTGTCGCCGGTTATGTCACCGGAGTTGGCATAACTAATTTCCCGCCATCGGCCCTCTAATTCTTGGCTGATCTTTAACCCTATTTTTACTGCCTGTTTGGCGCAGGCGCAGGTTTGCAAGTTAGGATAGCCTTCAGCCATTAGGTTGTTGATAGTTTGGTCGAATTTGTCCGGATCCCCGCTTAAAATGCTTTTTATAGTCTGGTTGTCGGCTTGGTTGGCAATTTCATAGTTGGGATAGTGGGATAAATCAGTGCTGATTAAAATCAGCGTATTTGGGGTTAGCTGCTGTTGAAGAATATTAGTCAATTGCTCAATTGTTTCATTGTTTGTTTGTCCAAGTAAGATAGGAACAATTTTAAAATTATCTAAAACAGTTTGTAAAAACGGGATTTGCACTTCTAAAGAATGTTCTTGATTGTGAGGCTGAGGATTGCACTTAATATTTTGGTTATCTTCACAAAGCTGTGTAATTAGCTGTTGGTCCGTTTCTACCGCACCGAGTGGAGTTTTCCAGCTGTTGCGGTTGTCAACTGCCGCTCCGTCAAAATAACTCTGGTGAGAACTGCCGATTAAAATTACCCGATTGATATTTTGCCCTTGTACTTGTTTATAGCCGGCACCGGCAACTGAGCCGGAGAATCGGTAACCGGCATGAGGAACAATAAGGATGTTTACTTCTTCCTGCCGGCTGATTATTTTCTTTGAATTAGCAAGATGTTGATTAACTTCTTTTTGAAGTTGGTCTTTATCAGCCGGATAAAACTGGCCGGCAAAAGCAGGTTCGCGTGTAGTCATCTCTTCTTTTATTATTACATTTTTGTTTCTTAATTTAAATCGAACAATAAAAATTCCGCTGAGGATAAGGGTGGTTAAGCTTAAAAAGAAAACTAATCTTTTCATTACTTCCATTATAATGAATTATAATCAAATGCTAAAAAATACATTGTCAAAAGGATTTTTTTTCAGTTCGGGTTTTATCTCTTTACTTACTCAGATAGTCTTACTGCGGGAATTGGTTACTTGGTTGGGTGGAGATGAAATGTTTTATGCTTTGGGCTTAGGGTGTTGGTTGATATCGGTTGGATTAGGCAGTTTTTACTTAGGGAGAAAAATAAAAAAAATTAATCTAAGCTTGATCTTTATCCTTTTGGTTGTTTTTGCCTGTTCGGCTCCATTAGTTTTAATTATGCTTCGTTATGGCTTGAGCTTGAGTTTAGCTCCAGGACAAATCTCTTCTTTAGGTCAGTCAATAATGATTTTGTTTTTGATGATGTTTCTTCCAGCTTTCTTATCCGGTTTGTTGTTTTATTTAGGCTGCCGTCAATGGGGGGATTCAACTCAGGGGTATATATATGAAACTTTGGGGTTTTTTACTGCCGGTTTGGTTTTTACTTTTTTCCTCAGCCGAAGTGGGTTTCCTTTGCCGAAGAAATTAAATAAATGGACTTTAGGGTTCAGGTATCCTGAGGTAAAAAATGTCGTCTATTCTCAAGGCAGTCAGTTGGTGGTTACTAAAAACAGCAATCAAACAAGTGTTTTTGCCGGTGGTCACTTAATTTTTAGTGATCAGCAAACAGAATTCGATGAAGTTGCCGGCCAGATTTTATCCACTGTTAAAAGCCGGCAAGATAAAGTTTTAAGTTTTGGGAATTTGCATTTAACCAACCAAATTAGTCAGAAATTTGCGGGTGAGGAGATCTTTTTCCTTCAACCCGATAAAGAGATGTTTAAATTACAACAGGAGTATATTAATGAAAATGTTTTGGGAGAAACAAAAACCTTAAATAAATTTTTAAAAGAGAAAAGAGATTTAGATTGGATAATTTTATCTCCCGGTCCGCCTAATACTTTGTCCACTGCCCGATATTACTCGTTGGAGAACTTAGAATTAATTAAAAAGAATCTTAGTAATCAGGGAATTGGGGTTCTTATTTTTGATCTGCCGGTTGCTTATCAAAGTAAGGAAGCAACTCGTTTTGGGCAAGTAGTTTATCAAACATTTGACCGTGTATTTAATCAAACGGATCTGTTAGTTATTGAAGGCCGAATTGTTCTGCTCGGCTCAGCAGAAAAAATTGTTTTTGACGCAGAGCATAATAAACAGTTATTAAATTTAATTCTTGAAGATTCTAAAAGAGAGCAATTAAAAGAGGGGTTAAGCCGGGGAAGTCAAATAACAACAAAGTTGCGGCCGTTGGCTTATTTTTATCATCATCTTTTTTGGCAAACTATTTTTTCCTTCCGGCTGCCGAAGTTGTTACAACAGTTTAGCTGGGTGTTCCCAATCAGTTTGATGCTTGCTTTTGGATTTTTATTTATTAAAAAATCCAACCGAATTGAGGTTTTAGTGGTTTTATCCAGT
Organism: uncultured Gammaproteobacteria bacterium; assembly: GCA_964505765.1. Lineage (GTDB taxonomy): Bacteria > Patescibacteriota > Microgenomatia > UBA12405 > JAHJSD01 > CAZDJQ01. Next base: position 18,406 of record CAZDJQ010000005.1, read on the forward strand.
TTTATTTTAATGTGTTTGCAAACAGCTTTGTTGTTTTTGTTCCAAACTCAATTTGGCTTGCTTTATTCCTATTTGGGCTTGATTATGGGAATGGTTTTGCTGGGCATGGCAATTGGAGTGGGACTAAGTAAAAAAATAGCAATTAATCCGCGATTAGGGCTTTTTATGTATCTACCGTTGGGACTGGCTTTGGTGAATGGTTTTTGGCAGGAGATAATAATTATCTGGATATTGGTTGGGTTATTAATTGGGCTGGTGTGCGGCTTGATTTTCGGTCTTGTTAACCGACAATGGGCGAATAAGAGCGGTCAAAATACTTATATTTATGTTATGGATTTAATTGGTGCTTTTTTAGGAAGCGTGCTGTCGGCCGTTATTTTATTCCCTTGGCTGGGATTTGAGTTGGTAATGGCTTTGATTTGTTTTTTAACTTTACTGCCAAACACCCGGAATTTCTTGCGGGCACGCAGGGGTTGACCCGGCCGAGTCAACGGTGTTTTCTTCGATTAAATAACCGTTGCGTTTTATAACCATTTGCCCGTTTTCTGGACAAACGGTGTTTGCTGCTTCTTCTGTCTGCAAATTTCCGATATAGACATAGTTAAGCCCGATATCCAGACAAATTTGGCGAGCCTTAATTAAAGTTTCTTTGGGAGTTGGCGGCAGGTGGGTTAATTTGTTGGCGGGCGTGAAGCGAGAAAAATGTAAAGGAACGTTAGGCCCTATTTCATCGTAAATCCATTGGCACATTTGCTCAATTTCTTCCAGATTGTCAGTATATTCCGGAACCACGAGATTAACAATTTCCAGCCAGGTATCAGTTTCAGCAACTGTTTTAATTGAATTCAGCACCGGTTGAAGTTGGCCTTGGTTAAGTTCTTGGTAGGTTTGAGGATTAAATCCTTTTAAGTCGATTTTCATTGCGTCTAAATAGGGGAGAAGGTTTTTTAACGGTTCAGGGTTAATATAACCGCTGGAAATGTTGACCGTTTTTATTCCTTCTTGTTGGGCTAGTTTGGCGATATCATACATGTATTCATACCAAACAGTTGGCTCATTGTAAGTGAAAGCAATTACCTCCGCATTTGTATTTTTAGCCGCTTGAATTACTTCTTCCGGAGTCATTTCTTTTGGTTCTACTTCCTCAGGCGAGCGGTGGGCGATATCCCAATTATGGCAGTTTTTACAGTTTAAATTACAGCCGACGGTTGCCAGTGAATATGCTTTGGCTCCGGGCAAAAAATGATATAACGGTTTTTTTTCAATCGGGTCAACATGGGTAGTCACCGGTTTGCCGTAAACTAACGAGTAAAGCTTGCCTTTAATATTTTCTCTTACTCCGCATCTTCCGCGCTGCCCGGGCTTGAGAATACATTTGTTCGGGCATAATTGACACTGCACCATTTCGTTGTCAAGTTGTTTATAAAAGCTGGCTTCGTGCAGATTTTCTGAATCCAATTTTTTTTGTTTGATTAAAATCAGGCCGGAGCAAATTATTCCGGCGATGATAATGATAATTCCCAAGTATTTTTTACTCATTGATATTTTAAGATATTAATTACCTTTATTGTAAATTTTTTTTAGAAAATAATTAGTATGTTTTTAGTGATAAAGTAAATACCAACTAAGACTCCGCTTATTCTGGCAAGTTTTTGAATTAATGGCAAGTGAGTAAATTTTCCGCCTAAGAAGAGTGTGGGGATCAAGTAAGTGCTGGTACCTAAAAAGAAGGCTAAGAAATAGCCAGCCGATTTTATGGCGCTTCTTAAGTTAAAAACATGAGTTAAAGAAGCAATAAACGGCGGACAGACGTTGGCGCCGGTAAGTAGCCCGACTAAAAATGGCCAGCGGATTTTTCTAAAGGGGAGGAGAGCGCAAATTTTTTGGTCAATTTTACCTAGACTGAATAAGATAAGGCTTATTCCCATCCAGAAATTGCCGAGAGAGACAAATGAATGCACTAATTGGTTGTGAATTGTTTGCCCAAGCCAGCCAAAGATTAAGCCGAAAATTAAATAGCCGATTAATCTGCCGATTGAAAATTCCAAAATCAACCTGGCTGACTTTTTAAAATTTCTTTTTTCCGACATTAAAATCGGGAGAAAGATAGGTAAGCAAGTGCCCAGACAAAAGATGCCGACAGATAAGCCGGCTAAATAACCGGAAGCTAGATTAAGCATATTATTTTATAATAACATTTTGATTTGGTATGTTCTAAAACCAGGTGCAAATATTAGAAGATAGAAGGTAGAATGAATGCGATAAATAGGAAATATAGGGGCTAGCGGTTTGTGTCATTCCGAGCGATAGTCTCGTCCAAAGGACAACTTATAGTATCCCTATTATTGTGGTTGATCGTGCAGGATAATTGACATTTAAGTATGAGTAGGTATGGGGATTGTCAAATAACCATTACGATCGTAACGGTTATTTGACGGCATTTAATATATAATTGTTTTTATACGTCTATATTAATTTAAAATTGTATTTTAATAAATGGAGGGACAGGTCGCGACCTGTCCCTACAATATTCTTCTATTATCAATAAGTAGGGGAACGCAGATCTGCGTTCCCCTACTTAACATATTACCTTTTTTGATGTTATTATATAGCTAATGAAAGATATCAAATTGGCAAAAATTATTGACCATGCGAATCATTCCGCTACTTCAACTCCTCAGGAGATTAAGCAGTTGTGTCGGGAAATTAAGCAATATGGGTTTAATGCTGCTTTTGTTAATCCTTGTTGGGTAGCACTGGCGAAGCAGGAGTTGGGTGATGAGGGAAAAGTTGGGACAGTGGTGTCATTTCCTTTAGGACAAGATACTACACAAGCTAAAGGTGCGGCAGTATTAAATGCTCTTGAAAACGGGGCTGATGAGATTGATGTTTCTTCTAATGTCGGTTTGCTTAAAGCCGGCCGGGAAGATGAGTATTTAAATGAATTGGTGGAGTTGGTCAGTTTAGTTAAGTCGCAGGATTCGTCAAAAATAATTAAGTTTATTATTGAGGCGGTTTTGCTTGAACCGGAAGAGATTAAAACTGCGGCGAAATTGGTTTTAGAATCAGGGGCGGATTTTGTCAAAACCACTTCCGGCTTTGGTCCCCGGGATGCTAAGCTTGAATTTGTTAAATTAATCCGTCAGGCAGTAGGCAATCAGATTCGAGTCAAGGCCGCCGGAGGCATACATAGCCGGGAACAAGTAGAAGCATATTTAAATGCCGGGGCTGATCGGATTGGAACTTCTGCCGGGGTGGCAATAATAACCGGCCAAGAACCAAAAAACACTTCAGAATAATTCTATTATGCTATATTAAACTAATGAAAAAGGGATTTTTAAAATTTCTAATTTCTTTTAATCTTTTTATTATTTGCTTTTTAGTTTTTGATTACTTGCAGCCTCGGGATCTGGACCTTTCCGGCCGGTATGTACTGTCTGATACTGCTGTCTATCATGGTCAGAAAATTAAAGTGCCGGAATATCAAGATGATAGAACGAAAAAATCTGTTTTAGGGCAAATCAGTGGACCAAAAAAGATTTTTATTGATTTAACTAATCAAATGCTGTACGCCTTTGAAGGTAATCATCGTGTCTTTAATTTCCCGGTCTCAACCGGTAAATGGGGGAGAACGCCAACTGGAGTCTTTAATATTTGGATTAAACTGCGGTACACTAAAATGGAAGGCGGCTCCAGAGCTTTAAACACTTATTATTATCTGCCCAATGTTCCTTATGTGATGTTTTTTTATAACCGTCAAGTCCCTCGTTATCATGGCTATGGAATTCACGGCACTTATTGGCATAATAATTTTGGTCATCCTATGTCTCATGGCTGTATTAATATGAAAACTTCTGAGGCAGCTAAACTTTATTATTGGGCGGATCCTGATTTAGGTGGTAGAAGTAGTATTTATGCCACCAAAGACAATCCAGGAACCCAGGTGGTTATTTTTGGCAAAGCTCCTAATTATTAACCGTGCTTTTGATTCGATCAATGATTGCTTGAGTGGATAAGTATGTCGCTTCAACCCCGGATAGTCCCAGCACTTCGCCGAGCGACTTGTCTAAAATATAAGGATTATCGGAAGAGTAGTAGATGAGTCCGAGATCAAAAGAGGTTTTATTCAAGTCGACAATTGTGTCCTGGGGAACGGATTGGGGATAAGTCGCTTGCGAAACCGCCCCCAGATAAGGTCCGGCCTCCATTTCAATAATATTAAATCCCTTCTTAGAATACAAATCAAATAATCCCTTATTTTCAAGAAATATTCCCAATACTGATACTAATTTTTGATTGTCAAGAATTGAGCCGGAACTAAATTCATAATCAAAGTTGTTATTAAAAGCGTTTTTAATCATGTAGGTGTTTTGGGTGTGTTCGTCAAAAACAACTTTTGGAATTAAAATATCTCCGGTTTTAGTGTTTAAAGCGGCCGCTTTGCCTAAAAGGTATACGGCGGTTAATTGGTGCTTGTTTTCAAAGACCTCTTCCAGAATGTGAAAAGCGCCGAAGCCGAGAGGATACTCAATGTTAATAACGGCGTGGTTTTGCAGTCGGCTGTCGATTAATTTTCCCGGAATAATTTGAGTTTCCAGTTCAAGGGTGGTATTGGGTTCAATTCGTAAAATACCCAGCCGTTTTTCATTTTTGAGCTTTTTTGCCCACAAGTCCGGGTCGGCTTGGAAAGCGAATTGAGAAAGATAATAGCTGGCGTATTTTGTGCCTTTAAGCGGAGATTGATTTATTTGTTTTATTATTTCAGGATGTTGTTTTTTGGCAATTTTAAAAATTTCTTGTTTGTGTTTTAAACAAAAATTGTCAATTAAATTAATTAAACTGTGGTTGTTTGAGGAAACAAAAATAGTTGGCTGGTCGGCCAAATTAAATTGATCTTGGCTTTCGTTAACGACCCGCCGCCACCAATGCTGGGCAGTTTTTGAAAAATTGACCCAGGTTCCGGCTAAAAGTTTGATTCGGTATCCGGAGAAATCCTCAGGTAAAGAAAAGCTTTTAATTCTTTTTTTCCCTAATTGGTCTGCTTTTCTGAGCTCAATTTCTAGGGCAATTATTAAATTGACAATATCATCTACATCGGAAATTGAAGTGGCAAAAAGGGCAAGGGTTTTTGTTTGAAGATGATAATACGCCCGCCTTTTTCTTTTGGGAGCGGTTACCGGTTTCCAGTTTGAGATATCATAGCCTTTTTCTTTAAATATTTGCTTGGTTTGCCCGATTACCAGTGTTTTGGTATTTAGTATTTCAGGCGGAAAGCGGGGGATGGCATAGGCAACCGCTTGCTGATCTATTTGCCCGTCATCTCCGGCTTTTTCATGGAGAAGCGGCTCCATTTTTAAATAAGTGGGAATAAGGGTGTCAACATTAATTTCTTTAGAACTGCGTAATGCTGAGCGGTAGGTGCGCAGATGGAGTTGAATTGCTTCTTTTCCGGTTGGATTTGATTGTTGTTTTTCAGGCATGCTCTTGTTTATTTGAAAATTGTAAATTGAAAATTAGTAAATTTGTTTGGGTATCCCTGGAAGGAATCGAACCTTCATCTCAGGTTTAGGAAACCTGTGCTCTATCCGTTGAGCTACAGGGACATCTTAACATACTAATTATTTTATCATTTTAGATTAATAATTTATAATTAGTAGCCATGAGCAAATTTTATATCCACACACTGGGCTGCCGGCTGAATCAAGCTGAAAGTCAAGAACTAAAACAATCATTATTGGCATCAGGTTGGCAGGAAACTGGCAAAACAACTCATGCTGATTTGCTTGTTTTAAATACCTGTGTGGTGACTAAAAAAGCGGAGCGGGAAACCAGGAAAGCAATAAGAAGATTAAGAGCTGAGAATCCTCAGGCAAAGTTGGTTGTCGCCGGTTGTTGGGTCGATAAGATAAACCGGGTTAGCGGGTTAGATGTAGCCGGTATAGACCAGAGAATTAGGAATAAGCAGAAGTGGAATTTGGCTGAAAGCTTAAAGCAGAAAGCTAAAAGCCAGAAAAATAAATTTGAATATTTTTCAAGACGGGCGTTAATTAGGGTGCAGACTGGTTGTTCTAATGGTTGCGCTTATTGCCTGCCTTATTTAATTCGCGGCCGGCCTAAAACTGTCCCGGCCGAAGCAGTAGTTGACAAAGTAGACCAGGCATTAAATGACGGAGCGATAGAAATTGTTTTGACCGGCCAAAACATTTCTCAATATCAGGATAAAGATAAAAACTGGTTGGATTTAGTGGAGAAAATTTTAAAACAAACAGAAGTTAAACTTCTAAGATTAGGTTCAATCAATCCTTTGTTGGTAGAAACAGGGGATTTAGATTACAAACAGGCGGCAGATAGGCTAGTCGGGCTGTATAATGATGTCGGTAAAAATCGGCTGGCTAGGCATTTACACCTTTCTTTACAGTCGGGCAGTGACAAGGTTTTAAAGAGAATGAACCGTAATTACACGTCTAAAGAGTTTCAAGAGCTGGTTAATATTGTACGACGTGGTGTAAAAGGGATAAATATTACCACTGACATTATTGTTGGTTTTCCGGGTGAAACTAAAAAGGATTTTAAAAAAACATTAAAATTTATTAAAAAATTAAAATTCGGTAAATTGCATATCTTTAGATATTCAGCCAGAAAGGGCACTTTGGCTTATAAAAAAGCTGAACAATGGGGTAAAATTGACTCAAGGGTTAAAAAGGAACGATCTAGAAGAGTAAGAAAGTTAGGAAAGAGGTTAAAAAAGAAATTTTGGCAAAACCAAATTGGTAAACAGGCAATTGCTAAAGTTTGGGGTGAAAGCCAAGGGTTAACTGATAATTATATTCCAATAAAGCTTAATTTAGGTCAGAAATTGTCTAAGCCAAGAATTGAAAAGATTAAATTAATCACTTCAGCTGCTAATTTTGTCCAAGCAAGAATATTAGAATAGTGTGATATACTATTCTTAATAATGCCTTTAGGTACAGGTGTAACTGGGAAGGAGAGAGAATTAAAAGGCACTTCAGTACGCTGCGTTCCCTGCGAAAGAGAAATTCAACGTTTAACAGAAGGTACTCCCGTAATAAGGGCATCAATTGGAAGATGGGAATTGGGATTGTTTGAAACCTCAAGTGGATTAGAGCTTAGAAGTCAAAGGATTGAAAATCAAAGTCCTAAAGAAAAAAAAGCAGTTAATCTTTAACCTAAAAGAGGAAACTATGTCAGCTGATGTCGGTGGCGCTGGGTAGCAACAGATTATTGATTTCTAGTTAGAGGAGGTGATTAAAAATGCCTTTGCAAGTTGGTGGTGGTTTTCATGGAGAGAGTGAGCCTAAAGATGAAGCAGCAAAGATTGTTTCTGATACAATACTGGGAATTAGAGGAGAACCTAAAGCAGAAGAGTCGGAGCTGAATGAGCATCGGTTAGAGCGTAAACTAGAAGAATCTGAACCAAGAGTGGGAGCGAAAGAAGAAGATTAAGTTAATTTTATAATAAAGTTAATTAGAAAGGTTAAACAATATGGCAAGTGACGTTGGTGGTGGTTAAATGTTTAAGGTTATTGGCCTTGAAAAATATGATTTAAGGGTACTGGTGGGCCGGGATGGATTCGAACCATCGACCCCCGACTTATAAGATCGGTGCTCTAACCCCTGAGCTACAGGCCCTGTCTCTTAAGTATACCAAAATTTGTGTGTTATTATAATACTGATGGCTGAAGAAAATAAAGAGCTAACCAAAGAGCTTAGAAAATTGAACAAAAATTTAGAAGAGATAAAAAACTCCGGTAAATATTTGATTTATTCTGCTAATCCTTTAAAATTCGGCTTATTTAATTTTATTGCCGGTATTTTTCATGTTCTGGGAAACCTTTTTGGCTATATTATTCTTTTTGGGGTGATTGCTTACCTGTTTTCGCATTATGATTTCACCGGGGTGGTCAGTCGATGGATAGAACAGACTTTACAGCAGGTCCGTTGGCAGCAGGTTGTTTCTCCGGAAATGAATACCGGTGAACAGTTTCAAAATCTCAATCCCGAACAAATAGAAGAAGCACAAAAACAATTAGAGAATTTAAAGTAAAGGAGTTAAACGATGTCAGAGAATCAAGAAGGTCCTGTAAAAGGATGGAAGCCCATTGATCCTGTTGATAAAAATGGGGAAACAAAAGAAGTTAATAGCGCAGGAAATAAATCTTTAGAAGATTCTGAGCCGGAGGTCCAACCTTGGGACGGAGAGTTTATTGATATGACTTGGGGAGAGGCAGCGGGGATAGAAGAAACAAGCGAAAAATCTGATAAGAAGGGGAAGTATTTTAGTGCGAATCGACCGACGGTTATTGGGGTCGAAAAAAATCCTGAAAGAAGTAGGACTAGAGAGCATTTTGAAACTTCAACCCATAAAATGGCAGTAATGAGAATGGTTGCTGAAGGAGAATTAAAGTATTGTCAAGACTGTTGGGGAGCAAGAAAAGAGCCGTTGGACGTTAGAAGAATGGCGGTTGCTGATGGAGTTGGTAACGGAATTATTTCGGGAACTGCTTCTGAGGTTTTTTGTAGTGTTGCTATGGATAGTTTAAAGATTGAACTTGAAGATTTGCCTAAAATTGATAAACAACGCTTAATTTCTGAAATTAAGCAGGAGGAAAGACCTGAGATATTGGAAGAAGCTTTGATTAACAAAGTAGAAGAAGGGGCGATAGCGGCAACAACATTGTCTGCTGTTGGAGTTCAAGGAGAAAAATTAAGATACCATCAGCTGGGTGACAGCAAAATTATGGTGATTAGACCTAATGAAAGAGGGGAATCGAATATAGTTTTTGAAACTCAAGAAGGGAAAGTTAGAGACAGACTGAACAGCCCTTATCAATACGGTTGGAATGCAGATAAAAAAAGATGGGAAAAATATGGAAAAGAAGAAGACGGTGAAATTGAGGTTCAAAAAGGAGATGTGGTTATTATGTTTACAGATGGTCTATATACTGGATATCGAGGAGAAGCTTCAGAATTAGATTCAAAAATAGTTGAAGGAGTAGGTAGAAGTCAACTTATGGCGGTTTCGAAACAGAACTTACCCCGGATCGTTAGAGATAATATTAGTGATCTGGCGAATGTCGAACGAGCTAGAGACGATGTTACTTTAGGAGTAATGATAGTATGAAAATTTGACATTTTCTCCTCTTCGTTATAATATAGTTATAACATGAAACAAAAAATAATTGCAGTAGGTAATTCTGCTGCTGTAACTATTCCCAAAGACTTTTTAAAAGAATCTGATATGCAGATTGGGGACGAAATTATTGTTGAAACTAATTTAGTTGATAACTCTGTTTTAATTAAGTCTAAAAAAAGTTCTAAGAAAGTTGATATAGGTGCTGATTTAGATACTTGGGCAGACGATTTTATTAAAAAATTCAGGCCTGCTTTAGAAGAATTAGCAAAAAAATAATTAATGCTCTATGTCTCTTTGGAAGAAGTCGTATTTCTTCATCAAAAATTAATTGCAGAAACTGGAGGGCAGGATGGAATACAGGACTTTGGTTTACTTCATTCTGCTTTAGAAAGGCCAAAAGCAAGTTTTGGTGGTCAAGATTTGTACCCCGATCTTTTTTCAAAAGCAGCGGCTTTGGTGTATTCTTTAATCAATAACCATCCATTTGTGGATGGAAATAAACGAACAGGATTAATAATTATGACAAGATTTTTATTTTTAAATGGTCAGAATTTGGAGGTTAGTAATCAAGAGTTAGTTGATTTAGGGTTAAATATTGCTAAGAAAAAAATTAACATCGATGAGATTAAGACTTGGCTTGAGAAAAGATGTCAATGATTTTTGTTTGTTTAGGCAATAAGGGCGAGAAATATAAGCATACCCGCCATAATGTCGGTAAGATGTTTGGTGAGTATGTTACCGAGCAGTTAAAAGTGAAAAGTGCCCCGGCCACGCCACGGGCTCACCGAGGGCGGGCAAAGTTAAAAATTCAAGAAAGAATAGTTGAGTTGGAAAACGATTGGCAGGTTGTTTTTTTAAACTGTTATATGAATGAGTCAGGTTCTAGTTTAAAGGGGTTAATAAAGATTAAAGGCTGGAAAATTGAAAATTTGGTAGTGGTCCATGATGATTTAGATATCCCATTAGGGGAGTTTAAAATCCAAACTGATCGTGGTTCAGCCGGGCATCGGGGGGTGGAGTCAGTGATTAATGCTTTAGTTACCAGTAACTTTAAGCGGATTCGGATTGGGATCGGCCGTTCGGAAGATATCCCAGAAGAAAAATATGTTTTAATGCGTTTTACCAAAGAAGAAAGAAAAGAATTAAGAGAAGTCTTCGCAAAGGTCCTTCGAGAAATCAGGCAAAATTAACTGCTCTGCTAACTGATGCGATCGTTGCGTTTAGTGGAGCAAAAGCTGTGTTAAAATTGAGCTAATGAAGGTTCATATTTTAGGCTTAGGTGGGGCAGGGTTGAGTGCCTTGGCCGGTTGGATGGTTGAAGCGGGTTATGAGGTTAGCGGCTGTGATGTTGCTGCCAATGAAAGAGTTAAACCCTTAATTGAAAAAGGGATAAGGTTTTCTCAAGGGAACAGTGTCGATCATATAAAAGATGATTTAGATTGGCTTATTCACCCTAATATTGACCAATCACATCCTGAAATACAAGCCGCCAAAGATCAGGATATTGAAACTTCAACCTATTTTGAGGCTTTAGGCAAAGTTACTTCTGATTACCAGACAATTGCTGTGGCCGGCGCTCATGGGAAAACAACTTCTACTTTAATATTGAAAACCATAATGGAAAATCTAGGTAAGAAAGCTAATGCCATTGTTGGGGAAGGCAACTATTCTTATGCTGATTCTGGTTTATTTATTGTAGAAGCTTGTGAGTACAAAAGACAATTTCTTTCTTTAAAGCCTGATATTTTAGTCATAACCAATATTTCTTATGATCATCCTGATTGTTATGACTCGATTGATGGGGTTCAAGAAGCGTTTGAGCAATTAGTTTCCCAAATGGATGAAGACTCATGGGTAATCGGCGGTGATCAAGATGCCCGAGTTAAAAAAGTTTTGAAAAAAGCAACAGATTTAGGTTTGAAAACTGACACTTTTGGCCATGAAATTGAAACGTTTCAAGGTCAAGGTTGGGGATCAAGTTCCACTTTAAGTTTAAACGGGAAAAAGGTAAAACTCCATCTTGATATGCCTGGAAAACACAATGTCTTGAATGCTTTAGGGGCAATAAAGGCGTTAGAAAAAATTGGTATTAATCAACAACAAGCAGCTGATGCTTTAGCTGGGTTTAGTGGAGCAAGAAGAAGGCTGGAAAAAATTGGGCAGTTAAATAAGGCAGTTCTGATTGATGACTACGGACATCATCCTGAACAGATACAAGCAGTTTTGAACGCTTTAAGAGATGTTTATTCCAAAGAACGATTGGTAGCTGTTTTTGAACCGCATCAATATGAACGTACTTGGCAATTATTTGACCAGTTTACCCAAGTTTGGGATAAAATTGATAAACTTTATTTACTGCCGATATATAAGATTAAAGGCAGGGAGTCTAAAGAAGCTTTAGAAGGAGTAAGTATTGAAAAACTCTATCAAGCTTTGAAAAACAAAGAAATTAATGTTGAATTGGTAAAAGATAAAAAGAAGTTATTTGGAGCCCTAAAACAAAAAGAGGCTGATAAGGCGGAAGCAATTATTGTTTTCTCAGCCGGGCCGTTTTCTGATTTTTTAAGACAGCAGGAATTATGAATTCTAAAAAACACGTATTAATTCAAGGTTTGGGTTTAAATCAGGGCGGGGTCGGGGCAGCAAGATATTTTGCTAAGCAAGGAAAAAATGTTTTAGTGACCGATTTAAAGAGTGAAGAAGAGTTGAAACCTTCAGTGGAAGCTTTATCAAAATTCACTAATATTGAATTTGTTTTCGGCAAGCATCGGGAAAAAGATTTTCAGAATGCTTCCTTAGTAATTTCTTCGCCAGCGGTGCCGCCGCAAAGTAAATATGTTCAGATTGCTGAAGATAATTCTGTCCCGGTTTACACGCCGATATCCTACTTTTTTACTCATAAAAAGGGGTTGGTGATTGGAGTGACAGGAACTCGGGGTAAATCAACCACCACTAAGCTGATTTATAAAATGCTAAAACTGGAAAAGGATAAGGTCTTTTTAGGCGGGAATATCGGCCGGTCGGTGTTGGATTTCTTAGATGATTTGGACAAACAGTCAATTTCGGTTTTGGAAATTTCTAATTTAATGCTGTTGTGGCTTAAAGAAATTGAAAAGTCTCCGGAAGTGGCAGTTTTAACCTGTATTTATCCCGACCATCTCAACCGTCATCCTAGTATGGAAGATTATATTAAAACTAAAGCGAAAATTTTTGAGTTCCAGTCCAGCCGTGACCGATTGGTCATTAATCAGGACCAGAAAATAACTAGGGAATTAGCTGGAAAGGCAAAGTCAAAGGTTGAGTTTTTTTCAAGAAAAGATTTTAAATATCAAGATTTAGTTAAAGATGATTTTCACCCGCTTTCCGGAGACCATAATCAATCCAATATTATGGCGGCTGTTAAAGCCACAGGACATTTAGGTATTTCTGAGTCTTCAATAAAAAAAGCAATAAGTGATTATGACGGGCTGTACGGGAGGCAGATGTTTTCAGCCGAAATAAATGGAATAAGAATAATCAATGATACTTGTGCCACTATGCCGGAAGCAGTAGTTGCCGGTTTGAAGAAATTTAATGACCATCCTACTGTTTTAATATTCGGCGGGAAGGATAAAGGTTTGTCTTACCAGGTTTTAGCAGAAGCAATAAAAAAATATCAGCCTAAGGCGGTAGTAGTTTTAACCGGGAGCGGAGCGGACAAATTACTGCCGGAATTGGAGAAGTTACAAGTAGATTTACCGATATTCAAGGGGTATCAAAAATTAGAGCCGGCCGTTAAAAAAGCATTGGATTTAGCTGAACCCGGTGATGTTATACTTTTTTCCCCTGGCGGGTCTAGTTTTGAACGGTTTGCGAATGAGTTTGATCGCGGTTACCATTTTGATCAGATAATTTCCCAGTATCAAGATGACTAAAAAAGCGCACTTTGTTGGGGTTGGCGGAGAAGGCCTCTATTATTTGGCGCAGTATTTGCATTATTCAGGCTGGCAGGTCAGCGGTTCTGATCTAAAAAAATCAGCCCGAACTGAAAAACTAAAACAATTGGGAATAAAAATTTATTTGGGTCATAAGGCTGCTAATTTAAAAGAAAATCCGGATTTGATTATTATTTCTCCGGCTGTTCCCCAAGAAGTAGCTGAAATCAGGGAAGCAAAGAAAAAAGGGATCAAAATTTATGCTTATCGCCAGGCTTTGGACTGGGTATTTAATAATTTGGATAGGGACAGTTTAACAGCCAAGCAGGAAATGGCGCTTAAAAAATCTAATCTCGCCCCTTTATATTTTGTTGATTTTAGCCGAACCAGGCTAATAGGAGTAACCGGAACGGACGGCAAAACCACCACGGCAACAATGATTCATTATTTATTGGAAAAATCAGGGCTAAAAACTGGTTTAATGACAACGGTGGCGGCCAAGATTGGACAAGAGGAGATGTCAACCGGATTGCACATAACCACCCCTTCAGCTCAAAAACTAGCTTTGTTGCTGGAAAAAATGCTTAATAAAAATCCAGAGGCGCTTGTTTTAGAAATTACTTCCCACGGTTTGGCCCACCATCGGGTGGAAGGATTAAAGTTGGATATCGGCGTTTATACCAATATTACCAACGAACACTTAGATTTTCATAAAAACTGGGAGAATTATGTTGATGATAAAGCCAGAATGACAGCAATGATTAACAAGTCGGGAATAGTTGTTTTGAATAAAGATGACCGGGCATTTAGCCGGCTTAAGAAAAAGGCTGAGCAAGAAAAAATCCGTTTTTTGACTTACGGCCGGCAGAGTAGTGATTTGGTTTTCGGCCAAACCAGGGAAGGGAAACAGGGTTTAAAAGCCGGAATTAGTTTTAAAAACAAAAATTATCAGCTCAATTTGCCGGTTCAGGGGGAATACAACCTTTATAATGCCGCAGCCGCTTTATTAGCAGTTGAGCATATGGGGCTGAATTTAAAAAAAGCAATTCAAAGCCTGGGAAATTTTAGCCTTCCTAAAGGCAGGATGGAGATAATTCAAAAAACCCCTTTTTGGCTGATTGTTGATTTTGCTCATACCGCCAATGCGATTGAAAAAGCACTGGTATCGGCTAGGCGGTTAGTTTCGCCGCAAGGAAAATTAATTGTTGTTTTTGGAGCGGTGGGGGAAAGAGACAAATCTAAACGAAAAGAGATGGGTAAAAATGCGGCAAGGTTGGCTGATGTCCTTGTTTTAGTCCCCGACGACTCAAGGGGAGAAAAGACTAAAGACATCATTGACCAAATTTTGGTTGGAGTTGAGGAAATTGATCCCGGCCGGCAAGTTAAACGATTTGACGAGGATAAACCGGAAGCAAGAAAAAAAGGGATTGAATGGGCGGTTAATCAGGCTCAACCGGGAGATGTAGTAATTTTATGCGGCAAAGGTCATGAAAAAAGTCTTTGTTTTAAGGGAGAAGAATATCCTTGGAATGATTCTAATTACGTTAAGGAGCTGCTTAATCAGTCCAGCTGATTTCCGCTCCTAGGGATTTTATCTTTTTAACAAAATCCGGGTGGGCCCGTTTAATGGGGTCGGCGTTATGAACAACAGTTTTTCCCGGGATGGATAACCCCATCATTGTTAGGGCAACCGTGGCTCGGATGATTTCCGGAGCATTGACAACCGCCGGTTTTAACGGCCGCCCGCCGAAAACGATTACCCGATGAGGGTCACACATAATGATTTGAGTGCCGAATTTATTCATTTCTTGAATCCAGTAGAAGCCTGCTTCATAAACTTTATTCCAAAACATTATTTGCCCCTCAGCTTTGGTTGCTAAAGCAATCATCAGTGGAAGCAGATCAACCGGGAAATAGGGCCAGGGCCCGCCTTCTATTTTTTGAAGCATATTGGGAGTAAAAGGTTTCTTGACCTTGATTTTTTGATTAGCGGGGACCGTTGCCGTGTTATTTTTTACTGCTAAAGTTATGCCTAATTTTTCAAATGCTTGTTGAATACAGGGGAAATTTTTAACCGGGATGTTTTTAAGGGAAACTTCCCCGCCGGTCATTGCTCCTAAAGAAAGAAGGGTAGTGATTTCATGGTGGTCGGAGCCAATTCTGAATTTAGTTCCAGTTAAATTTTCTACCCCGGTAATTTCTAACCTGGAAGTGCCGATCCCTTTGATTTTTGCTCCCATTTGGTTCAGGAAACGACATAAATCCTGGACATGAGGTTCGCTGGCCGCGTTATTAATTACAGAAGCTTCTTTTGCTAAAACTGCTCCCATAATGAAATTTTCAGTAGTGGTTACGCTCATATAGTCCCGCCAAACAGAACCAGCTTTAAATCTATCGTCTATCTCCAAAGATATTGTTTGTCCGTTATTTACTTTTGCTCCTAAGGTTTTTAGGACTTCCAGGTGGGTATCAATTTCTCTTATTCCTAAAGTGCACCCGCCGATGGTGTTTTTTAGGGTTATTTTTTTTGCCCGATAGAGCAGGGGAGCAAAAAGCAGGATTGCTCCTCTCATCCCGATTGGGAAATCGTTGTCAAAAGAAGTCAATTTTACCTGTCTATTATTAATTTTCATTTCTTTGTTTTGTTTGTTCCAATCAATTTCTGAACCGATAAGGCGTAAGGTTTTTACCAATTTTTGGAGGTCAATCAGATTGGGCACGTTTTTTAAAACAACTGTTTGGTTGGTAAGCAGAGAAGCGCAGATTATCGGCAAAGCGGAGTTTTTGTTGCCGGAGGGAGTAATTGTTCCTGAGAGCTTTTTTCCGCCGTTAATAGTTAAATCCGCCATGGGGTTTAATTCTAACTTCTTTTTGATCTAAATACAAATTTTGAAATAAAACTTTGCAAAGGGTTAAGTTTAATAGTATATTGAAATTACATTATGGTTCATGATTATTTATCTTTAGTTTTGGTTTCTTTTTTCTTCCACGGGGCGGCGATCATTCCTTTTATTAATTTGCTTTACCGGCTTAAGTTTACCCGAAGAAAAGAAGATTTAGGCGATAGTGAATCGGTTTTTGATGAGCTTCATGAATGGAAAGCCGGAACTCCGATTGGAGGAGGAATTCTGATTATTGTAGTCACCACAATCCTTTATTTATTAACAGTTTTCTTTTTTCAGACGCAGTGGCAGAGTTTTAGTATTTTTAGATTTAAAGACGAAGTCCACATTGTATTGCTGACTTTTTTGGGTTATGGGTTGTTAGGATTATATGATGACTGGGTTAAAATTTTCGGCGAGCCGGAAAAAGGAAGGTTTGGCTATAAATTCGGGATATCCGAAAAAGTAAAATTTAGTTTACAATGGCTATTGGGCTTGCTGATTGGCACCTTTTTGTATTTTAATTTGGGGTTGGATTTTATTCATGTTCCATTGACATCTATTGTCCTCCATATGGGATGGTTTTTTATCCCCTTTTCCGCTTTTATATTAGTGTTGTTTTCTAATGCCTTTAATATTACTGACGGTCTGGATGGCTTATCAAGCGGGCTGTTGTTAATCGCCCTGATAACCTTTATGATTATTTCTTCTTCAGTTTTAGATATGCCTTTATCGGCTTTTATTGCTTTGTGGTTGGGCGGACTGATTGCCTTTTTATACTTTAATGTCTATCCGGCTCGTATTTGGTTGGGAGATGCCGGGGCGCTGGCGTTTGGCGCCATGTTAGGGTTAATTAGCTTATTAACTGGTAAAGTTTTGGCTTTGTTTTTAATTGGAGCAATTTATTTGGTTGAATTATTATCAAGCTTTATTCAGATAGTAGCATTGAAGTATTTTGATAAAAAAATACTCCCATTAGCTCCACTGCATCATTCTTTTGAGAAATGGGGTTGGGAAGAGCCGAAAATTGTGATGCGCGCCTGGCTGACCGGGATTATTTTAGGCATACTCGGTTTATGGCTGGCCCTAAGCTGAAAATATTAAACACGTCGATCGTCGTATTTAGTGTTGGTTTTGGAGATATAATTTTTGTTCTTAATAAAATAAAGTGGCTAGAAGAAGTAAAATTTCAAAAAGTTTAGAAATAGCAGAAAATTTTCTCGTTGCTTTTGACAGCTATTTTCGAGATCCGCAGTGGGTTATTGAGCAGTTATGGTATGAAGCACCAATAGTTGAAAAAGGAGTAAAGCGCTTAGTGAAAAAGGGGATTTTGGGTAATGATTTAAAATTTAAATCACCTCCTAAAGATACTCTAAGTATAGTTAATAAAAAATGGGATAGATTATGGCGGATAATCTCTTTTGATATTCCTCAAAAATATAGAAATGAAAGAGACAAGATTCGCAGAATGCTTCGTAAATTAGGTTTTAGAGGGCTGCAAAGATCAGTTTGGATTTCCCCATTATCGGTGGATTTTTATTTGAAAAAAATCGATGATGTAATTAGCGATTCTTCGAGTTATTTTATTTTTGTTGGCGAGATAAGGAAAGAGAATCCTAAAGAGTTGGTTAAAGAGTTGTGGAGTATTGAAGATTGGAGTAGGAGGTCGGTAAGTTTAAAAAAAGAAATAAAGATGTCTGAACTTAATAATAAATTGAAAAAGAATTTTTGGACTTTGATTTATGATCATCCGCGTGTCCCTTTGGAGCTTTTACCTGATAATTGGCCACTTAAAAATTTAATTGATTGTTACACTAAAAAAGCAGTCAAGAAAAAGTAATTAATAAATTTTATATTAAACACGTCGATCGTCGTATTTAATATTGGGGTTTGGAGATAGAAGAAATTTTTTAATTTTCTATTTTTACTTTTATGCCCGGGCCCATGGTGGCGGCTAAAACCAGCTTTTTAATCTTTTTCGGACCTAATTTTTCAATTAGAGCTTTTACATTAGCAACTAATTCTTTGGTGGGTTGATCAAGGTTGCCTAAAACCAAGTGCATTACCGGTTGTTTTCTTTCAGTTTTGAGGCTAATCGTTTCTTTTTTTTCCATCTTCTTTTTCAGCTTTTCGGGATTATCAACTAAGGTGCCGTCTTTGGGGTTTGGCATCAGCCCTTGAGGGCCGAGAACTTTGCCGTATTTACCTAGTTCTGCCATCCATTTTGGTTCGGCTAATAAAACGTCAAAATCAATATCTCCTTGTTCAATTTTTTCAAGGATATCTCCGTCCATAACCGCGATTTTCTTTTCTTTACCTTTGAAGTAGGGAAGATCAACTTCACCCATATCGCCTTGCTTTGATATTACTAAGTGTGCTTCTAGATTCCCGGTAAAACTAGACAGACTGGTTTCTTTAACCAGCTCAACTGCTTTTTCCACCGGATAATTTTTTTCAATGTCAATTTTCTTTTTTGCTTTTTTGTATTGTTTGCTTCTTACTTTTGGTTCCCGCTGAACTGCTTCTTTTTCTTCCTTTTTTTCTTCAGCCGGAATTGGATCCGGTTTTTTTACCTTAACTTTTTGTTCACCCACTGGTTTCCACCCCCATGCTTCTTGCTGTTCCCTTAACAATCCGTTTAGCTGCTTCCGGTTCCTCCGTATTCAAGTCCGGTAATTTTTCTTTAGCAA
>CAZDJQ010000005.1:37145-42196 GCA_964505765.1 uncultured Gammaproteobacteria bacterium
CGTTTAGCTGCTTCCGGTTCCTCCGTATTCAAGTCCGGTAATTTTTCTTTAGCAATTTCTTCGACCTGTTTTTCGGTTAATTTGCCGACTTTTTCTTTTCCGGTTTTTTCAGCTCCTTTGTCCAGTCCAAGCTTCTTTTTTATTAAGGACGAAACCGGCGGAAGTTTGGTTTCAAAAGTAAAAGTTCTGTCTTCATAAATGGTAATAATAGCCGGGATGAGATCGCCTTTTTGGTCCTTTGTCCGTTCATTAAATTGGTTAATGAAATCCATAATCGGCACTCCGTGCTGACCCAAAGTCGGCCCGGCCGGTGGTCCCGGGTTTGCTTCTCCGCCTGGTAAATTTAGTTTGACTACTGCCTTGACTTTTTTTGCCATTTTAAAATGAATTAAATTAATTAAATTTTTTCAACTTGTAAAAAATCTAGTTCTACCGGAGTTTCACGTCCGAAAATAGAAACTAAAACTTTTAACTTTCCTTTTTCCTGGTCAACTTCTTCAATACTGCCTAGAAAGTCGGCAAATGGCCCGTCAGTGATTTTTACTGCCTCTCCGACTGAGAACTTGGCTTTGTATCGCGGTTTGCTTTTTTTGGCTTTCTTTATGATTTCATCTATTTCCTGTTGAGAAATAGGCTTGGGCTTATTTCCGGTGCCGATAAAACCGGTAACTCCGGGAGTGGTTCTGACTACCAGCCATGAATTATCAGTTAAGATCATTTTAACCAAAATATAACCGGGGAAGACTTTTTCTTGCTTTTTTATTTTTTCCCCTTGTTTAATGGCGAATTTTTCCTGCAGAGGAATAATCACTTCAAATACCTTGTCTTTTAAATCCATTGTTGCCACTCGTTGTTTCAGTGCTTTTGTTACTTTGTATTCGTGGCCGGAATAGGTATGAATCACATACCATTTGCCTTTGTCAAATGTATCTTGATCACCGATTTTATATCTAATTTCCTTTTTTTTCTTTTTTTCGTCCTTGTTTTTCTTTTTATTTTCTTTTGCCATATATTTTAAGTTTCAACTTATAATTTTGATTTCGATACTTTAATTATTATTGCAGTGTTAACCAACGAATGAAGTTGGTAAATAAATAATCGGCCCCACCTAAGATGGCGCCGACAATTGCTGAGATCAATAATACCACAACTGTCAGTTGAATTAAAGCCTTTTTATTGGGCCAACTGATGTCAGCAATTATTTGTTTAACTTCCTTTAAAAAGCTGCTGGTTTTTGCGATCATACTTGTTTATTTTAACATACAACATAAGTAATTAGTAAAAAGTAATCAGTAATTAGTAATTTATACGTATAAAATGTTTTGCTTTATTCGGGAGAATATGACTTAGTTGATAACAAATTTTGTTGACAATCAGGTTTGATAAGCAGGAGAACAAATTTTTACTTGCGATAAATTTGCGATTAAAAGTTCTTTTCTCTAATAATGGGTAATTTTAAATCTCTGATGGTCTTTGATACAGAAATTGGTAGTTGACAGAGTTGTCTTAAAAACATAAAAATTTAACTACAAGCTTTTAACTGCCCCGCTTGTTTTTTCAGACTATTTTTATATCAGGAAGAATTTATATGGCAAAGAATTTAAAAAAAGGAAATTGGTCGCGTCAAGCTAAGCGGATCTTGAAAGAGCGTTATTTAATGAAAAATGACCAGGGGAAAGTAATTGAATCGCCTGAAGAGATGATTTGGCGGGTTGCTGATGCGATGGCAGAAGTTGAACGGAGATATGGAGCGTCAGAAAAAAAAGTGGAAGAATGGCGAAATGAGTTTTATGACTTAATGATTAATCAAGATTTCCTCCCGAATTCTCCGACCTTAATGAATGCCGGAACCGGAAATGATCTTCAATATTCTGGCTGTTATGTTCTCCCAATTCCAGATTCTATTGAGGGAATATTTAATGGGGTGAGGAATGCGGCTGTTGTTCATCAGTCCGGTGGGGGGACAGGGTTTGCTTTCAGCCGATTAAGGCCGCACGGCAGCCGGGTTAAAAAAAGCGGCGGAGTTGCTTCCGGGCCGGTATCCTTTATGCGGGTGTTTGATTCAGCTACGGAGCAGGTGAAACAGGGGGGGAAAAGACGAGGAGCCAATATGGGGGTGTTAAGCGTGGATCATCCCGATATAGAAGAGTTTATTTCCTGCAAACTTGAGGGAGGAATTACCAATTTTAATATTTCTGTCGGCGCGACTGAGGAGTTTATGAAAGCGGTTGAAAAAAATAAGGACTATAGTTTAAAAGCGCGTGAAGGCTGGCCGGATGACCAGGATGGCCGTTATTCTGATTTTGAAGAAATTGGAAAAAAATCAGCAACAGCAGTTTTTGATGAAATAGTTGATGCTGCTTGGCAGTCCGGTGATCCCGGGATGGTCTGGTTGGACCGGATGAATGCCGGCCCGGCTAATCCGGTTCCGGAGATGGGGCCGATTGAGGCGACTAATCCCTGCGGCGAACAGCCCCTTTATCCCAATGAATCCTGTAATTTGGGGAGTATTAATTTGGGCAATATGGTTAAGCCTAGAGGGAGAGGTTACAACATTGACTGGGATAGATTAGAAAAAACAGTTCGGACAGCAACCAGGTTTTTAGATAATGTGATTGATATCAACCCTTTCCCTCTTGAGGAAATTGAAGAAGCGGTGGAAGCAAACCGCAGAATCGGTTTGGGGGTAATGGGCTGGTCGGATTTATTGTTCAAACTTAGGATTGCCTATGACAGCAGGGAAGGAGTGAATTTAGGCAGGAAAGTGATGAAATTCGTTAATGATACTGCTTGGAATGAATCTGAAAAATTAGCAGAGGTGAAAGACCCTTTCCCGAACTTCAAGAAATCGATTTATAAAAATGGGCCGCCGAAGCGGAATGCTACGGTAACTACTATTGCACCGACCGGGTCAATTTCAATTATTGCAGATTGTTCGTCGGGAATTGAGCCGTTGTTTGCTTTGGCTTATACTCATACCGCCGGAGAGAGAAAACTGCATTTTGTAAATCCGGTTTTTAAACAGCTAATGGATAAATATAAAAACGGGGATCAGGTTTTAAAGGAGATAAAAAAGAGTGGACATTTGAGCCAGGTGGAATCTGCTTCTGCTCGGATGCAAAAATTATTTAAAACTGCCCATGAAATTGATTGGCGCTGGCATATTGAGATGCAAGCGGCATTTCAAGCCCACACCGACAATGCTGTTTCTAAAACAATTAATTTGCCGAAAGAAGCAACAAGAGAAGAAGTAAAAGAAGCGTATCTTTTTGCTTATAAAAAGGGATGCAAAGGGGTGACGGTGTTTAGGGACGGTTCTAAAGGACTGCAGGTTTTGACTTCTGGTGTGGATAAAGAAAAACAAGCCAAACAGGAAGAGTTTGCGGTTAAACCGAGACCGACAACGGTCAAGGGTTCGACTTATCGGGTGTTGACTCCGGTGGGGACCGCTTTTGTAACCGTTAATCATAACGGGGAGACCGACCAGCCTTTGGAAGTTTTTATTAATGTCGGGAAAGCCGGATCCGATGTTGCCGCTGATGCAGAAGCAATTGGCAGATTGATCTCGCTTTGTTTAAGGATTTCATCACCGGGATTAAGCGCTAGGGAGGTAACGGATTTAATTATTGATCAGCTCAAGGGAATTGGCGGCGGCAGCTCGGTTGGCTTTGGAAAGGAAAAAGTTCGTTCTTTAGCTGATGGTATTGCTAAAGTATTGACGAAACATATAGAAGAAAATGGCGACGGCGGGGAAGTGGAGATAATTAGTGAACAGCAGGTTTTAGCTGGAAAAGATAAACAAAAAGATATTTGTCCGGAATGCGGCAATGCTTCTTTAGTCTTTGAAGAGGGTTGTGCCAAGTGTATGTCCTGTGGTTTTTCCAAATGCTAAAATAACTTTATGGCATTAAAAACTAATTTGGCTGATAAAAGAGTTGATAAAGATGAACCTGTTATTGAAGTTTTGGGTTGTTTAGATGAGAGCAGTGTGGTGTTAGGCAGTGCTAAGTTAAAGGCGGATAATGAAATTAAAAAGATTTTAACCCGGGTTCAAGAGGATTTTAATCTTTTTTCAGCAGTTATTGCCGGGTGTAAAAATGATAATCTCAAGGGGCGTTTAGAATGGTTGGAAGAACAAATTGAATATTTTGAGAGACAGATTGATATTCCTGATAAATTTGTTTTACCGGGGCGGTCGGAGTTGCAGATTAGGCTTAATTTAGCCCGGGTAATAGTTAGAAAAACTGAACGACGTTTAATTTCATTAAACCGATATCAACAATTACCTAGTGAGATTTTAGACTATTTTAATCGTCTTTCTTGGTTTTTATTTTTGTCGGCACTATTGTAGGGACAAGTCGCGACTTGTCCCTACGTTCAATACATATGTTAATATAAGGATTATGGATTTTGCCCAGCTGATTTTTGAAGCAATTAAAAATAACGGTGTAATCAGTGTAATTCTTGCTGGATTGGTTGAACAAGTAATTGTTCCGATACCGTCGCCGGTGATTCCGATGGCGGCCGGATTTATTTTTGTGCCTCAAAACGTAACCGGCTTTTTTGAGATATTTAAGACGATTTTTCTGAAAGCGGCTTTGCCGTTTGCGATTGGTTCAACAATTGGTTCGACTTTTGTTTATTTAGCGGCTTGGTTTGGCGGTAAATGGCTGATAAATAAATTCAGCCGTTGGTTGGAAATAACTTGGGACGATGTGGAAGCAATTCGAAAAAAATATTTTAAAGATAAAGCTTATGATGAAATTATTATTTTTGTTTCCCGGGCGATCCCGATTGTCCCTTCCGTGCTTTTTACTGCTGCCTGCGGGGCGATTAGAATAAATCCGGTTGGTTTCTATTTGGCTACTGCTTCAGGTTTTATTGTCCGGGGGCTTATTCTTGGTTGGCTCGGCTGGCAAAGCGGAGATGCTTTATTTTCTATTGCTGACGGCTTGGATGATATCGGGACAATTATGAATATTATTTTTGTTGCTGTCTGCGGAATAATTTTTGTCTGGGCTTATTTTAAACGGGAAAAATGGCTTGAAAAT
>CAZDJQ010000005.1:42296-43989 GCA_964505765.1 uncultured Gammaproteobacteria bacterium
AATCAAATTTGGTAAAATTGGATGTGGTAAGAAAAATAATTTTTTTCTTTGTTCTGGTTTGGGTTTTGGCAGGCGTTAGAGTTCGAGCTGAAGATAATAATAAATTTGGTATGCATGTCGCGGTGCCGACAGAAGAAGAGTTAAAAGAAGTGGCTCAATTGGTGAATTCGTCCGGCGGTGATTGGGGTTATGTCACCGTGGTGATGCAAGTTGACGATTTGAGTCATGATAAGTGGCAGGCGGTTTTTGATCAAATGCGTGAACTGCACCTGATCCCGATTGTCCGTTTAGCGACCAGGATGAAGCCCGGCGGTTATTGGGAAAAACCTAAAGAGGAGGATATTGATGTTTGGGTTGAATTTCTTGATTCTTTGAACTGGGTAACGAAGAACCGTTATTTGGTTTTATTTAATGAACCCAACCAGGCCAAAGAATGGGGAGGGGCGGTTAATCCGACGAATTTTGCCCATTACACTTATCAATTAGCTAAAAAACTAAAAAACTCCAACGATGATTATTTTTTAATGTTGGCTGGGTTTGATGCCGCCGCCCCAGACCAGATGTCGCTGTATGCAGATGAAGAAATTTTTCTAAGGCAGATGAATCAAGCCCTTGATTTTACGGATTTTTTTGAATACATTGATGGTTGGGCAACCCATTCCTATCCCAATCACGGTTTTGTCGGTTTACCAAATGATTACGGTCGGAATTCGATTGTAAATTATGAATGGGAACTGCAGATTTTGAGAAGCTTAGGAGTAAAAAAGGAACTGCCGGTTTTTATTACTGAAACCGGTTGGCCGCATTCGGAAGGGGCAGGTGGGCGAAATAACTATTATTCAGTTAATCAAATAGCCGAGTTTTACAAAATATATTTTCAGCGCATTTTGCCTGATAACCGAGTAAGAGCAATAACTCCTTTTATTTTTAATTATCAAGAAGAACCGTTTGACAGTTTCTCTTGGAAAAAGTTGGAAGAAGACGGTTACTATCCGCAGTATGAAGTGTTTAAAGCAATAGACAAGGTTGAAGGACAACCGGAACAGGAACAGCGGTTGGAGATTTTTCAACTGCCTCCGGCTAAATTGATTAGAGACTCAACTTATAAATTTGACCTTGAAATTTCAAATCAGGGACAGGCGATATGGGACCGTGACCAAGAATACCGGCTGAGTTTAATTGGCGAAAATAGTGACCAGTTTGAGTATTTTTTCTCTAACTTGCGCCGGTTAAAGCCCCGGCAGACTCAAACTGTAACTCTCTTTTTAAAAACAAAGCAGACATTAGATGAATACAATTTATCTTTTGCGATTTTCAAGGGCGATGAGGTGGTTTCAAATAAAATAGATTGGCTGGTCCAAGTCCGGCCGTCGATAGATTTAAAATTATCAATTGCCCCTTTTTTATGGAGAAAACAGCAAGGCGACGACTTTGAGTTTTTAATATATGACGGAAATGAAGAAGTAGTCTTCAGGAAGGCTGATTTGACGGTTAAAATGGCAGAAGCAGAAGTGGAAAATATTGATAGTATTACTTTTAGTCAGGAATATCGTTTGGTTTTGGTCCGGCCGCGGTTTTTGCCTCGCCAAACATTTATAACCTTTGAAGAAAGCCAGGAAAATCGGGCTGATTTTGATCCGCTTTTGCCGATAGATTTTAATAGTGACGGGAAATTCAGTTGGGCAGATATTAA
>CAZDJQ010000006.1:0-1325 GCA_964505765.1 uncultured Gammaproteobacteria bacterium
TCTGCTTCCAAGGCGGCTTTGGCCCCCATGCCAGAAGCGATAATATTTTGACGATAGCGGTTGTCAACACAGTCTCCAGCCGCAAAAACACCGTCTATCGACGTAAAAATTTCATTATCGGTTTTAATATACCCCCGCTGGTCTTTATCAACAAAATTCCCGATAAAATCAGTATTCGGGGTATAGCCGATCGCTAAAAAAACGCCGTTTACTTCTAAATTCCAAACTGTTTTTTCTTCATCCTGATTAATAATTTCTTCTCCATACTGTCGATAGTTTTTTACTTCCTCTTCTCGCTTATCACTATTTACTTGATATCTGGATTCTAATTTTAAAAAGTCCAGTTTTTGATCGCCGAAAAAGCCTTTGACCTCTGTATTAAAAATCCGGACAACCTTATTATTTTCTTTGATTCTCCGTCTTAAAATCTCCTGGGCCCGATAATTTTCGCGGCGGTGGATAACATAAACCCGGTCGGCAAACTTGGTTAAAAATTCCGCTTCGGTTAAAGCGGTGTCGCCGCCGCCGACTACAGCCGCTTTTTTATCTTTGTAAAACGGACCGTCGCAAGTAGCGCAGACTGAAATCCCCTTTCCTTTGAATTTTTCACTGCCGGGCACTCCGGTTATCCAACGGGGCGATGCGCCGGTGGCAATAATAATTGTTTTTGCCTGATAATTTTTTGCCCGGCCCTCAACCAAAAACATCTCATCTTCTTTCTTAAGTTTTTCTGCTTTATCCAGCCGAATATCGGCGCCAAATTTCTCTGCTTGCTGTTGAACCCGACTCATTAATTCCCGGCCTTTAATTCCATCCGGAAAGCCCGGGAAGTTTTCCACTAAATCCGTTATTGTCGGCTGGCCGCCGGGATAATCACCAGACAAAACAACTGTTTCAATCCCGCCCCGAGCAGCATAAATTGCCGCTGTCAAGCCGGCCGGTCCGGAACCAATGATTATAAGATCTGATTTAACCACTTTTAATCCCTAATATTTCTAAACACTCACTTTTTTTAAATATTTCTTCCAAAGCCTGTTCATTCAACCTGCCTTTTGTCTCCAACTCTTTGGACATGCATCCACATCTTAGCTTACCATTTTCAAGTTCAATCTCAATATCCGGCTCGGCAGCAAACGGCGACGCAATTTCATTATCACTAACCACCACCTGGGCTCTGCTTTTCCCGCTCCTCACCCCGGCTCCGTATTCGGCTAGAAAGGAAACATGTTTTTCAGGTTTTTCAGCCAACACTTTCTCAGCCAGATGTCTGCCTAGCCAAAGAACTCCTTGACCAGCTAAACCGGTAATTAGTACTTTTACTTTTG
>CAZDJQ010000006.1:1425-5242 GCA_964505765.1 uncultured Gammaproteobacteria bacterium
TTGTCAAACGTCAAAGGTTATTTCTAAACCTCGGATCATTAGTTTTACAAAAGCTGATTAAATTAATAAAGGCAAACCCGTCATGATTATATGCCTGCTTGAACTTTTCTTGAAAATTTTGATCATAAACTTTAAGCTGGGCAAAATAAGCACCTGGCAAAGCTTTAAATATCTGTTCGGGGTCCAAGGGCTGATAAGGCGAACCTTCAGGATGAGTTTTGGTCGGTGATTCTTTTTCAGTGGTCGGGCCGGTTTGACCGCCGGTCATTGCATATAGAGCATTGTTAACGCAAATCACTTTCAAGTTAACATTTCTCCTCGCACTATGAATTAAATGATTGAGCCCCATGGACAACAAATCCCCGTCACCGGAAACCACAAATACATCTTTGGCCGGATCAGCTGTTTTTATTCCCTCCGCCACTGGAATTGCCCGTCCGTGGGTAGTATGAGCAGTCGAACAGGTAAAATAATCAGCAATCCGGCCGGTGCAGCCGATGCCGGAAACCAGCCAGGTTTTTTCTTTTTGCAATCCGATTTCTTCAAATAAATTTGCCAAAGCTACTGCCAGCCAATTGGCCGGACAGCCCGGACACCAGATAAAATCAGTGGTCGTCAACCATTTATTTTCCATTAATCAGCCGTTTTAATTTATCAATATCTATCACTTCATCTTGATAAGCAATAAATTCAACTTTATCCCCTAAAACCCGCCTGATCGGTTCAACATACTGGCCTTGATTCATTTCAATTACCACTACCCGCTGTTTATTTTCAGCCAGCTGTTTAATTTCCCGGCTCAAAAACGGCCAGATCCGGACCGGGGCCAAGATTTGAAACTCCGGCTCAAATGCTCTTAATGCCCGGGCCATTGAACCCAACCCGATTAACAAAGTTTTTGACTGTTTATTCCCCCAAAGATTAAAATCCCGATAATTAGATTCGGCAATCTTTTTAAGCTGGTTGATTTTTTGAGCATTCCTTTTCCGGCTGATCAAGCCGGAATAATGACTAATGTTTGATGATTGACTATTAATTTTTAATTTTTCACTTTTCACTTTTAACTTCTCCTCCATATGCGCCAAATAGGCATCAGACAATAAAATAACCGGAGTTTGATACTCCCAGGCAATTTTAAAGGCTTTAATTGTATAGTCATAACACTCTTGAACAGAAGTAGGATAAAAAACAAATGGATAAATATCGCCGTGACTGCCGTAGCGTGACGCTAAAATTTCCCCTTGGCCGGCTCTAGTCGGAGCGCCGGTCGACGGCCCGGACCGCATCACATCAATCACAACCAGCGGGGCTTGATAAACAAAGGCCAACCCCAAACCTTCCTGCATTAAACTCAACCCCGGGCCGGAGGTGGCCGTAAAACTAGGAATTCCACTAATTGCCGCCCCTAAAACTTGATGAAAAGCCGCCAATTCATCTTCCGCCTGCAGAAAGATCAGGTTTTTATTTGCCCGGCTTAAAACCGACCACTCCGTCATAATTTCCGAAGCCGGCGTAATCGGATAACCAGAATAAAAACGGGCCCCGACATCAAATGCGGCTTTAACAATTGCTTGATTCCCGGATAAAAATTCCATTTGTTAATTATACATCTACCTCAAACTTGACAAAATTTTAAAAATGGTTTAGCTTAGAAATTAAGGATGCTTAGAAAAATTTCCATTGGACTGCTGTCGGCAACTTTTTTTGCGGTTTTAGTCGGCGCCGGAATTGCCGCTGCTTCACAATCTTTCCCTGAAAACAGATTAACATTAGTGTTGGGCGAAGCCTGCCGGCCGGTAAACGCCGATTGTCAAACCCACCGACAATGCTGCAGCGGAAAGTGTGTTTCTCAAAGTTTTTTACCTTGGGTGCCGGGCCAGTGCCGAGATTAATTTAACTCCTCAGCCAACTTGCGATAAAATATAAAGGCAATGTCTAAACTTTACTATATCACTACCTTTGGGTGCCAGATGAATGAAGCCGATTCCCAGCGGATCGCAGCTGAGCTGGAAAATCAAGGCTACCAGCCGGCTGGTGAAATCAGCCAGGCGGATTTAGTAATTATTAATTCCTGCATTGTCAGAGAGTCCGCTGAAAATCGCGTCTACGGCCTGCTTAACAATTTAAAAAAGTCAAAGGTTATTTTAACCGGTTGTCTGGCCGGTTGGGCACTACGTGATAAAAGCGGGAAAAATCTTCAAGTTTTAAAAAACCGAATCGGAGAAAAAATTGAAATTAAACTAACTCAAGATCTGGCTGATTTTAAAACCGAACAGAAACAAAATAACAAACAAGACTGGGCTTATATTCCAATCTCCAACGGCTGTAATAATTTTTGCTCCTACTGTATTGTCCCCTACGCCCGCGGCCGGGAGACTAATCGTTTAAAACAAGCAATCATCAAAGACATTTACTGCGCTTTAGGGAAAGGACTAAACCGGATTATGTTATTAGGTCAAAATGTCAATTCCGCAGATAATTTTGCGGAGTTGTTAGAGTCGGTTGCCCAAATTCAAGGAGTAGAAAAGTTAACCTTTATGTCCGCCAACCCGCAAGACTTTAATTCGCAATTAATAGAAGTTATTGCCAACAACCCAAATATTTCCCGTCAAATACACATTCCTCTCCAGTCAGGGGATGATAAAATTTTAAAGAAAATGAACCGGCGATATACTCGGCAAGATTATTTAGACCTAATTAAACAAATAAAAAAGAAAGTTCCCGAGGCAGAATTTACTACTGATATTTTAATCGGCTTCCCGGGCGAAACTAAAAAGGCGTTTGAAAATACGGTTGAAGTCTGTAAACAAGTTGGCTTTAAACAAGCATTTCTAAATAAATACTCACCCCGGCCGGGAACAGTCGCCGCTAAAAATTATGAAGATAATATTCCCATGGATGAAAAAAAACGCCGCTGGCAGATATTGGAAGAGCTGATCAATCAAACGCATTTATAATTTCAGCAATTGCCGCTCCTGCTGGTAATTTTTTATCCGAAACCCCGACCAGTTTAATCGGCACCTGATCAAAGCCGGCTAAATTAGCAAACTGTTTTAAGTTGGTTCCTTGAGGCAATAAGTCGGCGACTCTTTTGTAAGCGAAATTAACAATATAATTTGGATTTATTTCGACGGATTTTTTTTCAGCTTTTATTTCCTTTACCAAACCGACCGACCTCTTGCATCTTACTTTCTTATTCACATTCAAACTAGTGCTTAACTGGTCAATTGCTCGAATAAACCGACCAAATAAATCAGGATTTTCTCCGGTCCGGTTGAATTTAGTTTGGCCGATTAAATACAAAACCAACTTTTGCCAAGCTTTATCAAAGTCTTCTGCTTTTATTAAATTTCGTGCTATTTTTTTACTTCGTTCTTCCGCCTTTTGTCCCTGATAAGCAGAAAAAAACTTAAACCCTTGGTCTCCCCAATCACCAATATTGCCTAAATCGTGCAAAGAAAACCCCAAATAACAGGCTTTTTGAAAATCCTTTATTGTCAGCTCCGCCTTGATTTGTTTATTCCACTTTTCTAATTGCTCAGGCAGATTAAAAATATTATTTTGTTCTGCCGACATTGCCGCCTCAATCAAATTCACTGCCATTTGACGGTTAGCTTTTATATGTCCGGAATTATGAAAGCTTTCCTGCCGCCAGATAGTTGCATCAAAATCATCATGTTTTTGGATCCCGAATTTACTCAATCTTTCAAGCGCATTCATCATTCTTAAGTTTAACACAAATCCAGCTTGTCCTTGCTTTTTAAGCCTGAATTATTTAAAATACATTTTAGTCCGAAGACAGCAGGGCCGTGTACCC
>CAZDJQ010000006.1:5342-13678 GCA_964505765.1 uncultured Gammaproteobacteria bacterium
ATGTGGTACTACAGTGGTACGTGGTTAAATATCCCGCCGAGGCAATACACCGTAGCTAGTAGTTCGTAGTTAGTAGCTCGTAAGCGCCTCGCCGAGGCGCTTTTTATTATGAAAATTAAAAAATTTACACAACTAGATTCATGGAAAGAAGCGCACAAATTGGTTATTTTTATATATAAAATAACCAAAGATTTTCCTAAAGATGAAACTTATGGACTAAGAAACCAAATGCGAAGAGCTGTAGTATCAATTACAAGTAACATCGCTGAAGGTTTCGGGAGGAGAACAAAAAAAAATAAAATTAACTATTATCACCAAAGCTTAGGTTCAGTCTATGAATTACAAAACCAACTCCTAGTTAGTAAAGATTTAAAATACATTACCCAAAATAAATTTGATAAATCTGCTGAGCAATCAGTCAGAGTTGCCAAGTTAATTAATGGTTCAATTAGAAGTTTATCATCCTAGCTACGAGCTACCAGCTACTAGCTACGAAATATTATGGTTAAACAATCAAAAATATACGAAGTTGAAAATATTACTGAAAATATCAAACAGGCCAAATCAGTTGCTTTAATTGATTATCAGGGATTAGACGCCCGGCAGAATAATGAATTGCGCCAGAAGATAAGACAAACCGGCGGGATGCTTGAAGTAAACAAAAATACCTTAATTACTCGGGCCTTGAACAAAATCGGGATTAAACTAGATCAACCCCTAACCGGCCCCACCGCCCTGGTCTACTCTCAACAAGATGCAATCAGCGCGCTTAAGGCAATAAAAGAAGTGGCTGAAGAATATGAAAAACCCGAATTTAAATTTGGTATTTACCAACAAAAGTTTCTCCCCTTAGAAAGACTAAAAAAATTAGTAGACATTCCCGGCAAGGAAATTTTGCTTTCCCAGCTTGCCAACGGCTTAAATGCTCCTATGGTTAAACTCGCCAACGGATTACAATATCATCAACGCAAATTTGTTTTAGCATTAAAAGCAGTAATGCATTCCAAAGGAGGTGAAAACAATGGCTAAAGGCAAAAAGAAAAAAGCTGAAGGCACCGGAAATGAAAAAATAGATAAAATCATTAATAAGATCGCAGATTTGTCTGTTTTAGAGCTGTCGGAACTGGTCGAGGCTGTTGAAGAAAAATTTGGAGTAGAAGCTATTGCTGCCGCTCCTGCGGCTGCCGCACCGGCTGGCGGCGGTGAACAAGCTGAAGAAAAGTCTGAATATACTGTAGTTTTAGCTGATGTCGGCGACAAAAAAATCAACGTAATTAAAGCGCTGAGAAAAGTTAAACCTGATTTAGGCTTAAAAGACGCTAAAGACTTGACTGAAAAAACACCGGCCGATATTTTGGTTGACGTTAAAAAGGAACAAGCTGAGGAAGCTAAAAAAGGGTTAGAAGAAGCTGGAGCAACAGTTGAGCTAAAATAAACCGATCATCACCCAAAGCAGATATATGCCTTGGGTGGTGGTCCAAAAATAATGGTCGAACATAAATAGTAATAAGTAAATGGCAATCAGTAATAAGTAGTTTTTTAATTTAAGATTCTTAAAATATTGACGAACCAATAAGACCAATCCTCCGGCTCCAATTACTCCGAGTTCAGCAGGAACAAGCAAAAAAAGATTATGGACCGGCTGAAGAAAATGAAAATTATCAGCATATTCGGGTAATTTTTTTACAAATGTCCCCCATCCGACCCCAAAAAATATATTATCCTTAATTATTTTCCAGACTGCCGGGATTACCTGCAGGCGCCGATAAATAGATGCCTGGTTTAAAAATCCGATTTTATAAAACATTATAAGAAAAAAAACAGCGCCCAACCCGGACAAAACCAAGCCGGCGAGTTTCTTATTAACCCCTAATTGTTGATTATCCTGTCCGATCGTGCATAATAATCGAGAAACTATAAGATAGAATAAAATTAGATAGATCGGGATTGAAAAGGATAAAACCACAAGAACTAAGGAGAAAATTTTGGCTAATTGAAATATTTTCTCCGACCGGCTTCTTAACACTAAAAAAGTCAACAAACCAAACGCCCCCATTACGTTGGCATGTGGAAAGGTTGCCATCGGCGCCACTAAATTTAATCTGAATAAGCTGATTTTTTTTACTCCGCCGGTTCCCAAGGAGAATATCGGTTCGCCTAAAAACCGCCAGCCGAAAATTGTCCCCTGGCTGACAAACTGTCCGACCGCCAACAGCCCGGTCCAAATAACTGCTCCCGCTAAGCCAAGCAGTGCCGGCCGGCGCCGGCTTTTATTTTCAAGCAAAAGCCGACTAACTCCGATTGCCAGCAAAAACCGGGCTAAGTTAATTATCGAAACCAGCGGGCCTTGGGAAAAAAGCCCGGAAATAACAATTAAAACAACCGGCAGTAGATAAGGTCTAATATCTAATTTATTTTGAGAAAATTTAACTTTACCGGCCCACAGCGCCCCCAAAACGATAATAATCAGGGCCAAAATATCCTGCAGCCACAAATCCGGCATTAAATAATCAACCAAAACTCCGTTGACCAAACTGAAAGGGGTCAACCAATGCTTCGCCCAACTGGCAGGCAGGAGCAGTGAAAAAATAAAAACCAGCCAATTAAGCATTTAAAAATCAGAAACTTTAATTTGATATGTTTTGCTCCAGCCTAAAATCTGCTTTAAAATCTGGGTTGCCAAGCCAATGATTAAAAAAACCGTCATGCTTCTCCCGATATAATGCAGCTGCAATAAATCATTAATTAGTCCTAAACCCAGAAGCAAAAACCAAGGCGCAGAGAAAAACCAGCCCAAACAAATTGCCCATAAATAAGCCGGCCAGCTGATAAGAAAAAAACTTTGGCCAAAGGTAATCACCAAGCCGGCGCCGAACCACAAAAATTTATTTCTAAACATTAGTTTATTGTATCAAAAAACCAGAACTGCCTATAAATTTAGAGTTAAATTTTTGTAATGCCGGAGGTCATCGGCTTGCAAATCATGATTCAGGTCAATACAAACCGCATCTATCCGCAAATTTTTAAAATCCAATTTGTTTTTAATTAGATAAGCCTCAGCCATGCGCTGAACTTGGGCAATTTTATTGGAATTTATACTCCATTCCCCCCGCCCCTTCCCCAGCCGCGTTTTAACCTCTACAAAAACTAATTGCTTTTTTTTCTTGACAATTAAATCAATTTCCCCGAAACGGCTGCTGAAATTCCGCTTAACCAGCCGGTATCTCTTTTTTTTAAAATATCTTAAAGCTATTTTCTCACCAATTTCACCAACTCTTTTAGATTTCACTATCTTAGAATATCATTATTAACCAAATAAAACATTTGACAACTTCTTCAATCAAAGTTATAATAACTTCAGGAGGTAAGAAATGAAGAAAATAATACCACCTTTGCTAAAAGTTTCCAACAAAGGTCAAATATTAATACCAGTTGAATTAAGAAGAGCTTTTAATATTAAGCCATCGGGTCATGTTGTAGCCTATCCAATAAACGAAGAAAAAATAATAATTGAGGCAGTAGACAAAGACCCTATAAATGCCGCCTGCGGACTATTAGCTGATAGTTCCAAAAAATCTTGGTCTAAGGAATTGGTTTCCGAAAGACAAAAAGAAAAACAAAGGGAGGAATCAGAATTATGAATTTTGTTTTAGACAGTTGTCTGCTATTAGCTTTTTTACGAAAAGAAAAAAACTGGAAAGAAATTAAAAAATTTTTAGAGAAAGCCCAGCAAAATGAAATAAACATCTTTATCTCTTGGATGAATCTTTCCGAAGTTTATTATAAAGTTTATCGAAAGCAAGGACAGTCAAAAGCTAATAAAACATTAGCGATCATCAAAAGCTTACCCATAGAAATTATTCTTCCTGAGGAAGAAACTTTCCTCAAAGCCGGTAAATTTAAAGGTGAGCATCCAATTGCTTTTGTTGACTGTTTTACAGCAGCATTAGCAGAAGAGAAAAGGGCTAAAATTATTACCGGAGACCCTGAGTTTGAAGAGTTAGAAAATGATATCGAAATGGTGTGGTTAAGACTTTAAAGCTCAACTTTTAGTCCGATACTGCAGTGCTTCGGCAACATGGGCGGAGCTGATTTTTTCCTGCCCGCTTAAATCGGCGATTGTCCGGCTGATTTTAATTAACCTAAAATAAGCCCGGGCCGACAATTGAAATTGATCAATCGCCTGCTTAATTAAATTTTCCGATTCCGAATCTAAATTGCAAAATTGCCTGATCTGCTTATTCTTCATTTCAGCATTATTTTTTACTGCTAGACCATTAAAACGCCGGATCTGGCGATCCCGGGCTTTAATTACTCTTTGTCTTATTTCACTGGACTTTTCCAGTTGTTGATGAACTTTTTCATCAGTAGACAACTTATCCACTTTTACCGGTGGAACCCGAATGTGAAGATCAATCCGGTCCATCAACGGCCCGGAAAGCTTTTTCTTATATTTAAACACTTGATGCGGGGTGCACTTACACTCTCTTTCCGGATGGGTAGCATAACCGCAAGGACAGGGGTTGGCGGCGGCAACAAGAATGAACCGCGACGGATAATCGGCTGAGCCGGCCGCTCGGGCAATAGTAACTATGCCGTCCTCCAAAGGCTGACGGAGCGATTCCAGTTTTAGCCGGGAGAATTCCGGAATTTCGTCTAAAAACAAGATTCCGCGGTGAGCCAAAGAAATCTCACCCGGCATCGGCTGGCTGCCGCCGCCGATCAACCCGACGTGGGAGACATTGTGATGCGGAGCTCGAAAAGGCCGGGTCTTAATTAAAGATCCGCCCGGCGGAATTCTGCCGGAAACAGAATAAACTTTAGTTACTTCTAAAGACTCCTGCTTGGTCATTAAAGGAAGAATCCCCGGCATTGCCCGGGCCAGCATTGTTTTTCCCGAACCCGGCGGACCCTCCATAAAAATATTGTGACCGCCGGCAGCCGCAATTTCCATCGCCCGCTTTGCCTGTTCCTGCCCCAGAATATCGGCAAAATCAAATTCCACCTCAGGATAATTATTCCGAGCCTCAAATGCCTGTTTAGGATGAGGCGCCAATTTCTGCTGGCCGTATAAATGAACTGCCAACTGGGTTAAGTTTTCAACCGGATAAACTTCAACATTTTCAACCACCCCGGCTTCATTAGCAGAATCAGCCGGAACAAACACTTTTTTTAACCCATTCTTTTTTGCCCATAAGGCCGCCAAAAAAGCTCCTTTGGTGTGACGAAGACTGCCGTTCAAAGACAATTCTCCATAAAAAAGACTTTTTTCGGGCAGCTGACAGCCGGTAATCAACTGTATTAATCCAACGGCAATCGGCAGATCATAGCAGGAGCCTTCTTTGGGAATATCGGCCGGGGCTAGATTAACCGTGATTCTTTTTTGAGGGAATTCAATACTGGAATTGACCAAAGCGGTTTTTACCCTTTCCCTTGCTTCTTTTACTGCCTTATCAGGCAGACCGACCATACTAAAAGCCGGAAAGCCACGGTTATTTATATTTATCTCGACATTAACTCCAACCGTATCTAAACCAAAATTAGCCACCGACCGGATTTCAGTCAGCATAATAATTTCCTCCTTTATCCTGATGAACAATATTCCTCAAACAAAGAAGCGATAGTATCCGGCCGATCTCGCCAACTGGTTGATTCAATTCTCTGGCAATTTTGTCAATCGATAATTTTTGAACTGACAGAATTTCCACTATCTCTTGTTCACTGCCAGACAAATCTTTTATAATTTCATCTTTTGTTTTACTTATTAAATCTGAAGAAATGTCAAGCGCTGTCAAAACATCCTCAGGACTGCTAATCAACATTGCCCCTTCTTTAATTAATTTATTTGGCCCGTAAGACACTGATGATGTGATTTCTCCCGGAACTGCTAAAAGTTTTCGTTTTTGTTGTTCAGCATAGTCAGCAGTAATCAAAGCGCCGCTGCCTTTTGGCGCTTGAACAATCAACACCGCCTTGGACAAGCCGGAAATAATTCGGTTGCGCTGGGCAAATGTCCAATGATAAGCCGGATAATCTCCGGGCAATTCCGATAACATCAGGCCTTTATTTTCTAACACTTGCTGTTTCAACTTTTTGTGACCAGCCGGAGTAACCAGCTCAATCCCCGCCCCTAAAACCGCAATTGTCCGGCCCTGAACCGCTAAACAGGCTTGGTGGGCCGCCGCATCACAGCCGTACATAAATCCGGAAACAATGGTAATTCCCAATTCGGCAACCGGCCTAACAATTTTTTCAATTGCCCGCCGGCCGTAGTCGGTCATTTTACGAGTGCCGACCACTGCCAGGCAATTTTCAAAAATATTTTCATCCCAAGCTCCTTGGAAATATAAGGTTTGCGGAGGTTTTTTAATATTTTTCAAATTTGAAGGATAATTTTCGTCATCAAAATTTACTTGACTACTAGGCATACTATATATAATAGTAGCATATAATTTTAAAAAAACCGTCTCTGGTAAACGGAGAGTGTTTTAGCTCCTATTTATCGGGATTTAAAATAGAGCATTGACAAAGCATTCTAAAAAACCTAGAGTTAAGTTAATGGCTGAAATAGCATTTTTTGAAATCAATCCCTGGGAAAAAGAGGCGGTTGAAAAATACGCCCCAAAAATAAACGCTGATATTTTTAAAGAAAAAGTCGACCAGCGGATTGACCAAGCCAAGAAATATGAAGTTATCTCCAGTTTTATTTACTCCGACTTGTCAAAAGAGGTTTTATCCCAATTGCCAAACCTTAAAATGATTGCCACCCGCTCCACCGGGACCGACCATATTGATCAAGATTATTGTCAGCAAAACGGAATTGAAGTAAAAAGCGTTCCTCACTACGGAGAAAACACTGTTGCTGAACACACTTTTGCCCTAATTTTAGCAATATCAAGGCGAATAGTCGAAAGTGTCGACCGAGTCCGGCAAGGCGGGTTCAACTCAGTCGGCTTAACCGGCTTTGATTTAAAAAACAAGACTCTCGGCGTAATCGGCGTCGGCAGCATCGGCCAATATGTTGTTAAAATTGCCAATGGTTTCGGAATGAATGTTTTAGGGGTTGCCCGCTCCCCTGACCAAAAACTAGCTGAAAAACTCAATTTTAAATACGTTCCGTTTGAACAATGCCTAAAAAAATCCGACATTCTTACTCTCCACGTCCCGCTGGCTAAATCCACTTTTCACCTGATAAACAAAACAAATATCAAACAAATGAAAAAAGGGGCGGTTTTAATCAACACCAGCCGTGGACCGGTGGTTGAAACTGAAGCGATTCTTTGGGCAATTGAACAAGGAATTTTGGCCGGCGCCGGCCTGGACGTGCTGGAAGAGGAAGAACATTTGGAAAATTCCAGAAAATTATTTGATCCCTATGCCTCAAGCGAAGGCTTAAAAGAGCTGGTTGCCGCCCATTTGTTAAGAGAAAAACCCAATGTATTAATTACTCCCCACAATGCCTTTAACAGCAAAGAAGCAATTGAACGGATAGTAAAAAGAACTATTGAGAATATAAATTGCTTTCTTTGATAAACTTTGCTATAGTATTAAGGAGAAATGAAGAAAAAGAAATTAGATTTAGATAATTTACCGGCACTGTTAACTCCTAAAGAAGTTGCCCAACTACTGCGAGTATCAGTAATCACTCTTAAGCGTTGGGGGAAAAAGGGAAAACTGCCGGCGATAAGAATTAATGAACGCGGCGACCGGCGTTACCGCAAGGAAGTTGTCCTCCGTTTTTTAGGGATTGACCCGGATAATCAATAAACTACTTTGTGCTTTCAATCCGCTCCCAATTGCCGGAATATTCTTTCTTTAAGATTTTTCTGTCCACAAAAACCAACAGCCAGACATACAACCGCGCTGATAACAGCAGTATCGTCCACCAAAATTCTGTCAAATTTTCAGGATAAGAAAAAATTAATTTCAGTCCCCTGATTTCCCGGCCGAAAGTTCTTGTCTTATTTTTATCCCGAATTATCCCGATTTCTCGTAATTGGACATAACCCGACAAAGTCCTTTTTTTCTGTTTCAGCCAATCAGAAAAACTAGTCGGAAACTTTACTTTTACCTTTGCTTTCCAAGCGTAGTTTATTTTTTTACCCTTATTCCAAACTAAATGCGATAAATAAGCATCGTCAACTAATATATCGGCCGGGATCGGCGCTACCAACTTGTTTCTAATTGCCAACAAATAGCCACTGGCATCAAAATATTTCCCGTCTTGCCGGCTTTTCTTCCGCTGGGAATCCGCTGCAAAAGTTAAAAAATGGGCCCAAAATCCCAACAGGTTATCTTTTTTGTTTAATGGCACCGGATGTCCAGTGACTAAACCG
>CAZDJQ010000006.1:13778-22786 GCA_964505765.1 uncultured Gammaproteobacteria bacterium
TCCCAACAGGTTATCTTTTTTGTTTAATGGCACCGGATGTCCAGTGACTAAACCGATATTCTTGGTAGGGGCAGGTCGCGACCTGCCCCTACAATCTAACCTAAATATCAGCTCTTTTAGCGCCCCCTCAACCCAAACCACATCACCATCGGTTAAAACCAAAATATCGCCTTTTGCAGCCGCAAAAGCTTGATTTAACGCCGCCGGTTTCCCTTTTGCCCGATCTTTAACCCAGGTAAGTAAATTCAGCCGGTCATTTTCCAGCCCGGCCTGCATGGTTTCTTCATCCGGACAAACTAAAAGAATTTCAGCTTGGTAATCGCCGGCCTGCAGTTCAGCTTCCAGGGCACTAACCAGCGGCCCGACGGTCCGAGATTCGTTTTTTGCAGTGATTATTATTGATAAATTCATTGTTAGCAAATAGTCCCAAGGCCTGCCAAAACAACCAAATTACACTTTTACCCAATTTATAAGTAAATAATTCCCCTAAAATTTTGATAAAAATTTCTGTTTTCCTTTCTTAAGTATGACTTTTTGTTGAAAAACTTGTTTTAAGTAAAAATTTTTTGCTGAAAACCTACTTATAACATAAATTATCATGAATTCCTTATTAATTATTATTACGATATCTTGTCTTTAGCAATTTTATTTTACCTCATAAATTATATAAGACTGTCTTTTTATTAAAAAATTGTCCTAAAACCCCTATTTTGATAAAAACTATTATACAAATTAAGCAAAATTTTAATTTTAAATTTAACTTCTGAAAATTCCAATTTACGATTAATAATTTTAAAATTTTATGTTTTTCATACGTTTTTTGCATTTTCCTCTATGTTTGACATATAGGTCTATCAAAATCTCTGCATTTTTAACTCATCACCTCTTATAATATGAACAATACAAGATGCTTTATCTACTGACAGACTTTTTATATAAGTCTAAGTTTTCCATCGCCAGCGCGGTCCCTTTTACCACCACCATCATCGGTTCTTCTACCCGATGGCAGGCGACACCAATTTCCCGTGATAAATACTCCTCCATTGCGTTTAATAATGATGTGCCGCCGGACAAAACAATCCCTTTATCAACAATATCGGAGACTAATTCCGGCGGGGTTTTTTCAAGCACCCCTTTTATCGCTCCCAAAATTTGCTTTAACGACGGCTGGATGGCAGTGTTTATCTCCTTATTGGACACCACCACTGTTTTAGGCAGTCCATAAATTGCATCTCTGCCTTTTATTTTTTGTTTTTTCGCTGTTTTCGGGGGCAAAGCCGATCCCAAATCAATTTTCAACTGCTCGGTTGTCTGCTCCCCAATAATTAAATTATGCTTTTTACGCAAATAACCGCCAATCGCATCATCAATTTTATTCCCGGCCACCCGGACGCTCTTGTGAGCGACCACCCCGCCCAAACAAATAACAGCCGCTTCAGTAGAGCCGCCGCCGATATCAACAATCATATTGCCGGATGCTTCCGCCACCGGAATTCGAGCCCCAATCGCCGCCGCCAAAGGCTCATCTATTAAATGCGCCACTCTTGCTCCAGCGTTTTTAGTCGCATCTAAAACTGCCCGCTGTTCAACCTGAGTAACTTCTGCCGGGACACAAACCATTACCTCCGGCCTTAAGAAAAGAAATCGACCGCAAGTTTTCTGGATAAAATAGCGGAGCATCGCTTCGGTGATTTCATAATCAGCAATAACCCCGTCTCGCATCGGCCGAGAAGCAGCAATAAACTCCGGGGTTCGGCCAAGCATGTTTTTTGCTTCTTTTCCTACTGCTAAAACTTTTCTATCTTCTACCGAAACCGCTACTACCGTCGGCTCATTAAGAACTAAGCCCTTGTCCACTTCCCAAACTAAAGAATTTGAAGTTCCTAAATCAATCCCTAATTTTTTTAAAATTGCCATA
Organism: uncultured Gammaproteobacteria bacterium; assembly: GCA_964505765.1. GTDB lineage: Bacteria > Patescibacteriota > Microgenomatia > UBA12405 > JAHJSD01 > CAZDJQ01. The sequence continues at coordinate 15,697 of CAZDJQ010000006.1, forward strand.
TAATGATTATTTTTGCTGTATTTAGAATGAGTAGAATAATTACTTAAAACAAGTATAACATAGAATTAAAAAACAACTGACATGTGACAAGTAACAATTGACATTTGACGTTTGACCATTGACTGTCAGTTGTCAATTGTCAAAGGTTCCCCTTTTTGATATTATAAAAGCCAGTGGACATTAAAGAAGCAAGAAAAACCGTTTTATTTTTATTTATTGCCCTATTCAGCCTGGTCGGCTTAACCTATTTAGCAGTAATTTTTATCCGCGGCTATCGGCCTAATGTCAGACAACACGGGTTGGGCATCCTTCCCACCGGGCTTTTAGTTGCTCAATCCACCCCGAAAAGCGCTTCTGTTTACATTGACGATAAACTGGCAACCGCAACGGACGACACCCTTAATTTAAGTCCGGGAGAATACTATATAAAGATAGAAAAAGACGGCTATTTCCCCTGGGAGAAAAATATTGAAATAAAAAAAGAAGTTGTTACTTCAACCGACGCGATTTTGTTTAAGACCACTCCGAATCTAAAACCGTTAACCAATACCGGGGCGATAAATCCAACCGTATCTCCCGAAGGTTCGAAAATTGTTTATATTGTTACCAACGCCTCCAAAAGCAAAGACAACGGTGTTTGGCTGCTTGACCTTTATACCAATCTGCCGATCAACCGCTCCAATACCAGACAGCTGACTGAACTTATTGAAGATTTTCCCTATGAAAACAGTGAATTTATTTGGGCTCCGGACAGCAGAAGTGTTCTTTTAGTGGAAAAGACGGAAGAGGAGCTTGACCAAGTTGACGAAACTGAACTGTTGAGAGTTGATGCTTATCAAATTCCGATAGACCGTTTTACCGACAACGACCAAATCACAAACGTTAGTTTTCGTCTGGATATTATCCTTAGTGAATGGGAACAGCAGGAACAAATTCTTTTGCAAGAAAAACTAAGCAAGCTTCCACAAGAGCTCATCCCGATTGCAACTAACTCCGCGGAACAGATTAAATTTTCAGACGATGATGAAAAAATGTTATATCTCGCCACTGAATCCGCAACCATCCCCGAAAATCTTATTCCTCACCCACCGGCTCGGTCCACCCAGCCGGAAACCAGAGAGCTTATCCCTAATCATTGGTATGTTTACAACATCAAGGAAGACATCAACTTTGACCTCGGCTCAAATGAAAATTTGCCCGAACCGATTCGCTGGCTAAGCAACCAGCACTTAGTTTTTATCAACCAGGAAAACCAAGAAATAAAAGTGATTGAATACGACGGGAACAACCGTCAAAGCATTTATTCCGGTCCGTTTGAAAATGACTATGTTTTCCCCTCGCCGAACGGAAAAAGCCTTATTACTTCAACATCGCTTCACTCTGACTCCCCCGGCAACCTCTACGAAGTCCAAATTAGGTAGAAATTCGGTCGGGGATGCCGGACTTGAACCGGCGACCTCGTGCTCCCGATGCACGCGCGCTAGCCGACTGCGCCAATCCCCGTTTAGCAGAGCTAAGTTAGACTTGGCGGAGGAGGTGGGATTCGAACCCACGTGAGCGGTAAAGCTCGCCAGTTTTCAAAACTGGTGTAATAGGCCTCTATACGACTCCTCCTTGTCCTGCCGTGTACCTACGCGGTATCCCCGGAAGGATTCGAACCCTCGACCTCCTGCTTAGAAGGCAGGCGCTCTATCCGACTGAGCTACGGGGACAATTCCAACTCTACTTAAGTATTTTACCAGATTAGCTTAATTTTATAAATATTGTAGGGGCAGGTTTTATGCCTGCCCGATGTCGGAGCCTGATTGCGGTCAATTTCCAATCTCTTCAAGTTGACGAATAGTTTCACAAAACATTACCAATATCAAAAACAACAGATTTAATCATAAATTGCTAAATTTTTATTCGGCCCGATTGCCGCCAAATACAAATTATCCGGACCAAACATCTCGTCTGCCAAAGATTTGACTTCGTCCAGCTTAACTCCAGCAATTTTGTCAAGTGTTTCCTGAACCGTTCTTACCCGGCCTTCCCTCAACCAACTGCCGGCCATCCAATCAGTCATATTTTCACTTGATTCCACTGATAAAAGAGTTCTGCCTCTAATTCCTTCTTTAGCATCATTAAATTCCTCTTCAGTAATTGAATCACTAATTTCAACCAATTCTTTTTTTATTACCTCCACCGCTTCCTGCGCTTTTTCATTTCTTATCCCCGCTCCAACTCCAAACAGCCCTCCTTCAATATAATATCCCGTAGAAGCATAGACATAATAAGCCCAACCCCGCTTCTCTCTAATCTCATTCCACAAGCGTGAACTCATTCCTGTCCCCAAAACATTCTTTAAAACTGCCATCGGCCAGCGGCGCTCATCTTTCAAACCAAAAACCGGCCGGCCCAAAATCAAATGTGTCTGTTCAGTGTCCCGCTGATCAATAAAAACTTTTTCCGATTTAGACTGCCAATCAACATCTTTTACTTCGGCCGGAAATGGTTGGTAATCACCCAACCATTTTTCAGCTAAGCCAAACACATCTTCAACTTCCGAATTTCCGGCAACAGCTAAGACCATGTTCTCAGGAGAAAATAAGCGTTTTTTAAAGTTTAAAAAATCGGAGCGCTGAAGTGAGCGAATACTATCTTTTGTTCCCAAACCACTTCTTCCCAACAAATTAGTCCCCAAAACCAATTCTCTAAACAAATCGCTTACTTTGGCTTTTGGCATATCTTCATACATGTTTATCTCCTCCAAAATAACTCCTCTTTCACAATCTATTTCTTCTTCTGCCAGCCGAGCATTAAAAACAATGTCACTAATAAAATCGAACATCAAATCTAAATGTTTAGAGGTATTTTTTATCCAATAAGAAATTCTGTCCTTCCCGGTTGAAGCGTTGTAAACGGCGCCGATTTTATCTAATTCTTTAGCCATAATCAAAGGATCAGGCCGTTTTTCAGTCCCTTTAAAAGCCATATGCTCAAAAAAATGAGCTAAGCCGTGTTCATTTTCTTTTTCATACTTTCCGCCGGCGCCGACATATAAATTAACTACCACTGAAGTCAAATCCATCTGGACAAAAACAACTTTTAAGCCGTTGTCCAAAACTTTTTGATGATATTTAAACATAATTAATAGTATATCGTATCTAATCCTTAGTATCTAGAGGATTTTAAAAATTTTGTTTATCCTTATAAAACAAATATTAAATAATATATAAATCTACCGTCTAATAAACAGCTACGATCGTAGCATTTAATTAGACTTAGCTCAACCTAAATGTCGATTATTATGCACGATCCGCCATAATAATCAAGATACTATAAGTCGTTGTTAAACTAAGCTAAATTTTTGATATAATAAAGCCAGAGCAAGATAAAAATCGCGGGAGTAGTTCAGGGGCTAGAACGTCTCGTTGCCAACGAGAAGGTCGCCGGTTCGAATCCGGTCTCCCGCTCCCCGACCAATACCCTATTGACAAAAGCCGGCCCTATATGTAACATTGTTATATATGAACACAAAAGCCGGCCCCAACTGCTGTAAAAAATACCCGGAAAAACGCTGGGTGCAGTTTTTAATTTTAAGAGTGGTTTATGAAACCCCGTCTTACGGCTATAAGATTGTTGAGTCAATCGAGGATTTAACCGGGGGCCGACATAAAATCAAGCTTGGTTCAGCCTATACTCTGTTGCGCCGGATGGAAAAACGGGGTTTACTAACTTCCAAATGGGAAAAAGGGAAAGAAACCCCTGACAAAAGAATCTATCGAGCAACTAAAAAGGGCGAACAGCTTTTGAAAAGCTGGCTGGAAGCGGTTATAGAAAGAAGGGAAATGATGAACAAAATGGTTGATTTTTATCAAAAACATTTCGGAGGTGAGAAAAATGAAAATAGATAATATTTTATCCGCTCAAGATTTTTCTGAGACAATCCCGGTGAAAACAGATATCTTAAAATCAAAAAAATTTAATGTTGTTCTGGTTTGTCTTGACGCTAATCAAGAAATACCACCCCACCCCGAACCCTATGCCGTCTTTTTTCTAGTACTTCAAGGCAAAGGGGTATTTACCAAAGGCGAAAAAAGCTTTAAACTTAAAAAAGATTCCGGTCTTTTTATTAATAAAAATGAACCGAGAGGGATTAAAGCGTTGGAGAAACTAACTATTTTGGGAATTCAAGATGGCCACTAAAAAAAATCAAAAAGCAATTGAAGTAAACGGCCTGAGCAAAAAATACGGGCAGCTGACAGCGGTTGATAATATCTCTTTTCAAGTTAAAAAAGGTGAAGTTTTCGGCTTTTTGGGACCCAACGGCGCCGGTAAAACAACAACCATCAGAATGTTAACCGGATTAACCAAACTCACCGAGGGCAAAGCTGAAATCTTTAATCACAATATTGAAAAAGAAGTTGTTCAAGCCAAAAAGTTAATCGGGATTGTTCCGGAAGAATCAAATGTTTACAAGGACTTAACCGCCTGGGGGAATTTAATTTTCACCGCTGATCTTTATCACCTGGAGAAAAATCAAGCCCGCCAAAAAGCCGAGGAATTATTAAAAACTTTTGAGCTTTTTCATCGCAAAGACGACAAAGTTCAAACATACTCCAAAGGGATGAAGCGAAGACTGACTCTGGCAATGGGCCTAATCAACAACCCCCGCTTGTTATTTTTAGATGAACCGACTTCCGGACTGGACGTAGAAAGCGCCAGAATTATTAAAGAAATCATCAACCGCCTCGGCCAACAGAAAATCACCATTTTTCTGACCACCCATAACATTGAAGAGGCCAATAAGACTTGCGACCGGGTGGCGATTATTAATCACGGTAAAATTGCGGCGATTGATACGCCGGAGAATCTAAAAAGGACCATCCAAAGCGTCCAATCAGTCGAAGTGGCTTTTAACCAACCGCTCTCTTGGGAAAAGATAAATTCCCTGGCCGGATCTCGCCAGATTAACAAAGTCCAGAAATTAGGAGATAAATATAAATTATATACTGACAGCCCGGAAAAAACCCTATCTGAACTTTGGGATTTCAGCCTTAAAAACAAATTAAAGATTATCAGCCTGAACACCCTCGGCCCTAATCTGGAAGAGGTATTTATAAAGTTAACTAAAGATAAATGATCCAAAAAATTATCAACAATTTAAAAGCAGCCTGGGCAATTACTAAAAAGGATATAAAAATCTACTACCTTCGGCCGGGCACATTGATGTTTGGAGTTATGTTCCCTTTATTTATGTTTCTCTCTTTTGCCGTCGGCAGAAACATCCCGGTTCCAGCTTTAATCCCGGGTTTAATCTCATTAACCGTGTTGTTTTCGGCTTCATCAATCGGTCCGGTCGCCATTCCAATAGAAAGACGGGTTAAAACCTTTGACCGGCTGATTTCCGCTCCAATATCTTTTTACGCCGTGATTTTAGGTAAAGCTATCGGCGGAATGTTATTCAGCATCTTTATCAGCTGTATCGCCTTATTGGCCTCCTGGCTATTTTTAGGGGTAACGATTACCAGCCCGGTTATTTTATTTCTCGGTCTGGTTTTAGCTTCTTTGTGTTTTTCTCTGCTGGGAAACATGTTTGCTATGTTCCCGACCGAAAACCCGGGTGATATTATGATGATGCTCAACTTTATCCGGCTGCCCTTAATGTTTATCAGCGGGATTTTTATTCCGGTCGAAACCCTGCCTTCCTGGGCAAAGATAGCCGCTTTTATCTCACCTTTAACTTATGCTAATGATCTGTTTAGATTTGGGATTGAGGGGAAAATTCATCTCAGCTTAACAGCTAATTCTATTATTTTGCTTATATTTGCCGGGGCCTTTCTTTTTATCGGCATCCGGCTGGACAAAAAATTCAGGGAGTAGGAACTGGCCCAACAATATTCACTTCAAAATCCAACTCTACTCCGTAATTATTGAAAACGTCCCGGCGGATTTTTTCAGCTAAACTTAAAATCTCTTCCCCGCTTGCCTGCCGTTTGGTTACAATGCACAAAGCGTGTTTTACCGACACTCCGACATTTTCCTGCCACTTGCCTTTCCAGCCCAGCTCGTCAATCAGTCTGCCGGCCGGAATTTTAACCATTTCCCGCCCCTTATCACTGGGATAAGAAGCTAAATCCGGTAATTTTTCTTTCAACTGGCGATAGTTGTTTTTTTCAACCACCGGGTTGGTAAAAAAACAACCGCAGGTGCCCCAGCGGTCAATATCGGGAAGATTTCTACGTCTTTGGACTGCCACTGCTTCCATAACTTGTTGCAAGCTGTAGGGAGGCTTAGAAGCTCTTGCCAGTTCTTTTTTTAAAGAAGCATAATCACCACTCAGTTCATAACCGGCCTCAACCGGAGTCAGTTTAAAATAGGCATCAGTAATTAAAAACTTGTTTTTCAGCTCCTTCTTAAAAACACTCGACCGATAATTATACCGGCAATCTTTATTACTAAAAATCTTTTTCCGACCGGTATCTAAATTTATTGCCGCCGCTTTTTCAATTACATCAGCAATCTCCTGGCCGTAAGCGCCGATATTCTGGCTGACCGCTCCGCCGACTGTGCCCGGAATTCCAACTAGTTTTTCCATCCCTCCCCAACCCTGCTCAACCGTCCAGCGAACAATTTCATCCCAATCTTCGCCGGCCCCAACTTTAATTAAGACTCTATTATCTTTTTTTTCAATTACTTCTCTGCCTTTTATCTCCGGTTTAATCACCAGGCCGTCAAAATTATTAACAAAAAGAATATTGCTGCCGCCGCCGAGAATTATTTTTTTCTCGGATTTAAACTTCGGCTTATTAATTATTTCTCTTATTTCTTCAACTGTTTTAGGAGCGGCAAGATATTTGGCAAATACTTCCACCCCAAACTGATTGTAAGGTCTTAAAGAAATATTCTTCTCAATTTTCATTTGCTTGAATCCCCCAAAGGTAAATCAACACCCAGGGGAAAAATAAAGTATTATTGAAAAAAGCGTGAACGACAATCGGCAGAATCAACCAGACCGGCTGAAAAGAAAACACCAGCCAAATAAAAGCAATTAGGCCGAAAATCCCGGTAGTCGCCCAAACAAAAAGAAAAGAGTTGTCTACGCCGG
>CAZDJQ010000006.1:22886-27872 GCA_964505765.1 uncultured Gammaproteobacteria bacterium
TTGTCTTTAATTACAGCCGCGGCCTGCTGATAACTCTGCTGACGGCCGGTAATTGAGGCCGTCCGGGTCAAGTCTCCGCCTTCCCCGGCCGGCCGGGGTAAAAGCAGGAAAACTACTCCCGAAATAATCAACCAAAAATAAAAGGCCGGCACTTTCAACGACCGGATTAAAGTTCTAAAAATCAAAAAAATGTCTTTTTTCAACGGCTTGGTAAAAATCTCTCTAGCAGTATAGCCAAATAATAAAACCAGCCAAGCCAGCCAGCTGGCCCGGGAATAGGTTAAACCAAGAGCAACTAAATAAAACAGCTTTTTTACTGGTTTGAAAATTGAAAATTGAGAATTCGAAAATTCTAGTCCTAATCCTAGGACTAGTAAAGCGCCCATAAAATTAGGATCAAGCAGGGTTCCGGTCAACCGAAAAAAGTGGTCGTCCCAGCCGAAATACTTAAACTGGGTTAAGTCCGGGAAAAAGAGATATTGAATAAAGCCGATTAGAGCGGTAATAAAAATCGACTGGCGTAAAATTTTAGACGATAGTCGATAGTCGATAGTCAACATAAACAGAGGGGCGGAAAGCAACAGCCAACGGACTAAATAGCCGAAACCGATGAAACTTTCCTCCCCCCAGCGAAAATAATTTATAAGCCAGCTAAATAAAGCAATACTTGTAAAAACAGCCAAAGGAATAGCTACTTTGTCATTCTGAGCGAAGGTCCGCCGGAGTCGAACGAATCCCTTTTTAAATTTAAACAGTGATTTCTCCACTTCGGTCGAAATGACACTACGCCATAAAATATATCCCCACAAGCCTAAAAGAACTAAATCGTGGACATAAATCGACACCGCCGGAATCCCCAGCGGTAATTTTTGTAATTGCCCTAACGGCAGAAGAAGATACAAAACAATAATTAACCAATTGCCGATATTCATCTTTAATTTATTTTAGCAGGTTTCACTCATCCGGGTATTCAAAAGTTAAATTCGGATCCAGGCCTCGGCTTTTTAAACCTTCCTGGCGGTCATGGCTTAATAAACTAAAAACATGCCGGGCTAGACTGTGCCAATGCATCCGGTCTTCCCGAATCAAATCTTCCGCCCCGCCTCCGGCCTCAACAAACTCTGATATCGTCCGGGCCTGAGGCACAATTTCTCCTAATAAACTAAACCTCAACCGTTGGGACTGGTTAAATTCAAAATCAACAGACGGATTAAGCGACGCTTGACAAAACGAAATTAAATCTTCATATGATTTTTTCAACAGCCGCTGTTCTGCCCCGCGGTCGGATTTAAGGTGTTCAGCTAAACTGTCTATATGCCGGTTGATGTCCGGACCAAAAACCACTGCCACCTGCCGGTCTTGTCTCGGGGTTATTGTAATCGGGGCATCTCTTAACGCTTCTCTAGAAATCCCCCACATTAAAGCTGCTTCTGAATCCCGAACTACCAAAGAGCTGGTCGCTCCGGCTTCGGCCAGCCTGCTTATCCGCTGTTTTTTTTCAGCTGCATTTCTAAGCTGGTTAGAACCAGGGTTTTTTTGCTCCCTTTCCATGCTTGATTTTACCATTTTTAATCAATAAAAACTTCCTGTTCAGCGTTGTTGTTCTAAATCAATAATTCTCTGCCAAACACTGAGTAAGGCCAAATAGGTCGGCTCAACCCCGGTCAGCCCCAACGGCCCTTCGGAAATAACCCGGCGGGACAAAGGGTTGTCCGAGGCGTAATTTATAATCCCTAAATCAACCGGCAGGTCGGTAAAATGAAAAACTTCATTTTCCGGGAACGGTTTCTTGGTTTTAATTTCGGCAACCGCGGTTAAGTAAGGGCCGGATTCCATTTCAATAATATTAAAATTCGCTGAAGTGTAGTTTTCCAGCTGGGCCCGGTTTTCCAAAAAAGTTCCGTAGACCGAAACCGCCTTTTCCTCCCGGTATATTTCGCTTTTTAACGCCTGGAAAGGGAACTCTTCATTAAAAACATTGTTTAGAAAAAAGATATTTCTGGAGTGTTCGTCAAAAACCACTTTCGGGATTTGGATATCCCCGACTCGGCCGGAAAGAATCGCCGATTTGCCAACAATATAAATCCCGCGCAGCTGGTTTAAATTCTCCAACATCTCATTTAAGAGAAAATAGGCGGCCATCCCCAAAGGATAATTAATATTTAAAATAAAAGCCTTGCTTCGGCGGAGCTTGTCTTTATTGTCAATTTTTAAATGCGGGTCCAAATACTTGCTTTTTACTACTGAAGAAACCGGAATAAACTGCGCTTGGCAAGGAAGAACAGTCCGGCCGGAAAAAGATTTAACTCCCAAAAACCGGTCATACTTTTTTTTGCGGGCAAGCTCCGCCGGATTGTCTTTAAAAAAATACTTAGATACATAATACAGAAAATCATTGACCCGGATATGGTCGCCGTTGATGTTGTTCTGCTGATATTTTTCAAACCGGCCGGGGTAATTTGCTTCAAAATAATTAAAAATTTCATTTTGGTCCTCCATTAAAAAGCCGTCGACAATATTAACCAGACCGTGCAGGTTTGAAGAAACAAAATAAATCGGGGTTGTCTCCAACCCCAAAGTTAAAAAAGACTTTTCCAACTGCTTGAACCACTGCTGGGCGGTTTTTTCATAGTCAACCCAGCCGGTATCCAGCATCTGCAAACTAAAATCAGCCGTCTGTTTGATTTTTGGGTCCGCCTGGGGTTTTTCGCTCTCCAAATACAAAGCAATCAGCAGATTTACCAAGTCATCCAAAGCAGAATCAGAATCAATAAAACAAATTAAATGTTTATCCTGCTTATGCCAAAACATCAAGCGCCGCCTTGATTCTGCTTGAACCTCTTTCCAATCAGAACTGATTATTATCCCCTCTTTTTCCAACCGCTGGCGGTTGGGAGTAAAGGTGATTTTTTCAGTTTCCAAGATACACTTGGGCAGCCGGGCCAAGACATAGTCTAAAGCCTCGGCATCCGGTTGTTCCCCGCTCCAGTTGGAATGGATTACCGGGCTCATCCGGCGGTAGCTGGGCAAAAAAGAAGAAATTTTAACTGATTTTTGATCTTTAAGGGTCTGAAGATAAGAGCGGCGATGGTTGTCGACTGCCTCCTCCAACCCCTTAATTAACTCCATTTCAATTTGAGTATAACATAAAAGCTGTCCCTACATTCTGGTTAAAACCCTGATTCCCAGCAGTTTTAAACCCTGTTCTAAAATCCGGGCCGTCACCTGGGTTAAAAAAAGTCTGAAATTTTCTACTTCCTCCTGGCTTAAGCCTTCAGCCTTTAGCCTTGGGCCAATAATCCGATGTTTTTGATAAAAAAGATTAAATTTTTGAGCTAAGTCAAATAGATATTGGCACAAATGATGCGGCCCAAAATCCTCAGCCGCGGCAATCAAAACTTCAGGGAAAATATAAAAAGTGCGCAGTAAGGCCAACTCTTCCTCGTTTAAATCGTAGCTGGTAGCTGGTAGCTCGTAGCTCGTAGATTTCGCCAGGACACTTTGTGCCCGAGCGTAACTATATTGCAAATAAGGACCGGAATAGCCTTCTAAAGAAAGCATCTGGTCCCAGTCAAAAACCACCTCTTTTTCAGGGGCCTGTTTTAAATCGTTGAATTTAACTGCCCCAATTCCGACCGCTTGGGCAACATCCGGCTGGTCAGCGTCGGAAAGCTGTTTGGCCCGGGCGACCGCCTGGTCTAAAACCTGTTCCAAATGAATTGTTTCTCCTTTGCGGGTAGACAGCTTGCCGTTCTTAAGCCTAATCATGCCGTGGGCGATATGAATCAACTTTTCTTTGTCTATATAACCGAGTTCCTCTGATAATTGAAATACTTGATTAAAGTGAAATTTCTGTTCACTGCCGACTTCATACACAACCAAATCCGGATTCCAGTTTTCTTTTCTAAATTTCAAAGTCGCCAGATCCCGAGTCAAATAAGTTGTCGCTCCGTCAGATTTAATGACCATTGCCGGAGTGTCATACCCTTTAATCTCAACTACCTTTGCCCCTTGTGATTGTTTAATCAGGCCCTGGTTATCCAGGTCCTCAAGAACTTTATCCATCCAGCCGTCAAAAAAATAAAACGCTTCGCCATAAGCAACGTCAATCTCAATTCCAAGCAAATCATAAACCCGGTCAAATTCCTTCAAGCTGATATCAACGCAAACCTGCCAAATTTTTTTCGCTTGCTCATTTTCCTGCTCCAATTTTTTAAACCACTTTCTTGCCTCCTCTTCAAGCTCGGGGTTTGCTTCCGCTTGCTGATGAAACTTGACGTAAAGCTTTTCCAATTCCGAAATTGTCAGATCCGGCAGATCTTTATCCCACCATTTTTTGATGGCGACAATCAGTTTGCCGAACTGCGTCCCCCAATCGCCTAAATGATTATCGCCAATCGTTTGCCAGCCTAAAAAAGAATAAAGATTATAAATTGCCTGGCCGATGTTGGTCGATCGCAGATGACCAATCCCGAACCGCTTAGCGATATTGGGGGAGGAATAATCAATAATCATGGTTTTGTCCTTGCCGACTTCAGATAAGGCTTGTTTAAACTTATCCTGATCGATAAATCTTTGGGCCTCGGCAATTAAAACATCTTTATTTAAAAAGAAGTTGATAAAGCCGGGAGAAACAGCCGCTACGCGGCGGATGATAGATTGTGGATCGTGAATGGTGGGAATTTTTTCAGCAATTGATTTTGCCAGATCAAACGGATTTTCAACTTTTAATTTTTCATTTTGAACTTTAAACTTTTCAAATTCAGCCAGTGCCAAATTTGTGGCGTAATCGCCATGTTCTTCATCAACCGGATGTTCCAAATGAATCTCCTCTAAATCAATCGCCAGCCCCAGCTGATCACCAGCTTGCGCGATAATCTGTTTAATCTGTTGGCTAATCAGCCAATCGGGACTTTGAAGCTTAATTTTTGACATGGTTTAGTATAACAGTCTTTCTCTAAAAAGGCCCAATTGAAAGCCGGCCGG